>JANOOU010000001.1:0-2278 GCA_031421475.1 Gammaproteobacteria bacterium
TCCATACGCGATGTGATTTTTTTTCCGCATATGCGCAAGGAAGTTTAAAAAGGATTAAAGAAAAAGAGAACGCAAATGAACGCAAATAAACGCAAATAAAAGCGATTTAGGGTAAAAGCATATATTTTTTTGTGGGTTAGCCTTTAGACTAACGCTTTTGTTTTATTAAATAGGAAAAAACATCAGCCTGAAGGCTGACCTACAAATGCAAACATACATAAAAACATTTGCGTTTATTTGCGTTCATTTGCGTTTTCTTTTAGTTTTTTAATATCCTCAGGCACCCTCACACCATGAATCCACGTTTACCAGTTTTTGTTTTATTGCTCAGCTCTGTCGGCTGGGGTTTAACCTGGTGGCCGGTTAAACAATTAAATGCGCAGGGTCTGGATAGTCTGTGGTTGATTGCGGTTGCTTTTGTAACCGGCTCGGTGGTTTTGCTGCCCTGGTTTTATTTGCAGCGTGCGCAATGGCAAAGCAAAATCGGTTTTATGTTAAGTATTGCATTGGCCGGCGGCGTGGCGAACGTTGCATTTCAGCTGGCGATTTATTACGGCGATATAATCCGCGTGATGATTCTGTTTTATTTGTTGCCCGTGTGGAGTGTCATCGGCGGCCGCATATTTCTCGGTGAACGTCTTGATACGCTACGTATTATTACCGTGCTCATATGTTTGCTAGGCGCACTGATTATTCTGGATGTTTCGACTGTGGCACTACTGCAAACTATAGGCTGGATCGATTTAATGGCCATAACGTCCGGTATGAGTCTGGCTATTACCAATATTTTATTTCGCTCGGTACTCGATATTCCGGTGATGAGTAAAATTTCTTTTATGTTTCTCGGCAGTAGTGTGTTGATAGTTTTGGCATTATTGTTTTTCAGGCCGGCTGTACCCGACGTGGCCGCATCCGTTATGGTTATGACCATGTTGTATGGTGCTATTTGGTTACTGTTTATTACCCTGGGCACGCAGTGGGCCGTTACTAAAATGGAAGCCGGACGCTCGTCGATTATTCTGGTTACGGAGCTGGTTGTAGCCGTGGTTTCAGCAGCGCTCGTTGCTGAACATTATTTGCAGTGGCATGAAATGGTGGGCGGGGGATTGGTGATGATGGCGGCGATTTTGGAAGGGCTGCGCAGTGAGCGTACTGCACTTGTCTCTGTGTCATCCGCTTAACAGCTTGCTGCATCACTCAAACTAAAAATTCTTGGCGCCTTTGCGTCCAATCTTTATATCTCTTTGAGGTATTTTTCAACAAGTTGCTAAAACGCCAGCGTTGCCTTGGTGTTTTCAATAATTTGTTGATTGGCTTCTATCTCGATTACATTCACTTCTGCGTTCATGCCCATCATGGCGAATGCCGGTACTTTAGATAAATCTTTCGGTTTATATTGTTCGGGAATGAGATTGCCTTGTAACAAGGCGACTTGTACCAAATCAACAAATGCCGGTGAACCGCCGGCGCGCGCATAGTTAAAGTTGTGGCATTCGCGTACCACCTCAATAATGGATTCGGGGAACCCCCAGTTGGTTAAAATCAATGCGCCCACCCGGCCTTGTAGTTCCCAGATAATGCCACCCAGTGCAATCGGATTTTGAAATAAATCATCATCATCTTCGGCCAGTACCAGTATCGGTAAAGAGCCGATGTTATGCACCAGTCCGGCCAGTAACGCCTGCTCGGGATTAATGCCCTGTACAGTGGTGGCGAGCATGCGGCTAATGGCGGCGACTTCGACGCTGTTATTCCATGATTTACGAAAATAAACATCCAGTACATTTGATGTGGCCTGATAAATCTGTTTCATCGCCAGGCTTATCACCAGATCACGCACCAGCCGTATGCCCATGCGCGTAACCGCCATTTGTAAATTATCAATAGGGTTACGGCTGCGATAGAGTGGGCTGTTGACTACTTGAATTAATCGCGCTGAAAGTGATGCATCTTGTGTGAGTGTGTCAGCGATTTTTTGTGCCGATGTATTTTCATCTTCAACGGCAGCACGAATTTTCAGTGCCACTTCGGGCAAGGTGGGCAATATCAGGTGATCCGATTCAACGGCCAGACTGGCGCTTCCATGGGCGTATTTGCAACCGAGCAAGAAGCCCGAGAGATTCATGCACGTACTGGTCGCGCCAGGCACTTTGTCTCTTCGTCAGACCTTGTCACGCTTTCTGATTCCGTCGTCTCTGTGTGTAGCCAGTGGGGAATCGGAAATATCGAGCGCTTTGTTGCTCAAGCAAAAAAGTTGGGCTATGACATTTCGCCAGCC
>JANOOU010000002.1:0-3697 GCA_031421475.1 Gammaproteobacteria bacterium
ATTCAAGCCGGCGCAGGCCTTCGAGCAGGATCGGGGTTACATTACGTTCGGCGACTGCGCCTACAATTCCACACATGGCTCATATCCTTAACGGTTAACAATGGTGGCTATGATTCCAGAGCCCGCCGCAATTGTCGAGCAACGCGTTTACAGGTGATAGGGAGATGATCCGCCCTGCCCGTACTTTGCGGATAAATTGACCGGCCTGGCATGGGCATAGCCTGCGCTATACCCGACCCAGGCATTACGGGAGCAATCGTTAGGGTTGATGCGCTGCCGGGTTTAATTTTGCATCGACAATTTTTTGCAACTCTGTGGGCAAAACATAATCGGGATACTTCGTTATAAATGCTTGCAACTGCGTCAACAATTGCTGCATCTCATCCGCGTGATATAACCGCATCATATCCGCTACTGTCGTATCAGGCCGTTCACTCTTACGGGTCATTTTCGATTTTTCAAGACGCTCAGCAACAGCGGCGGGCGGCGCAGCATCACTTGCGGCATCGGGCATCACAGGCGCTTCCGATGGCACGTTGTCCATTTCAGTTTTACTTTCAGCGATTTTTTGCTCGCTTAATGCCGTTGGCGCGGGTGAAGGCGGGCGCACAACTTGTTTAGACAATTCTAAAACCGGTGCGGGTTTTGCCGACATCATTTCGGCAGCGGGTGCGAGCGATCTAACGGGCGCGTCCCGAATGGATTGTTGCAATTCTTGCACCGGGTAATCCGCCGGGCTCTCAGCCGATTCACTTGGAGGATTAAAAATATCCCACTGCGATTGCACTATTTCTGGCAGATCCATTTGTATGCGTAACACCACGCCTAAACACAACACCATTACCGCGGCATACGACAGAGGTTTTATCCATAGCTTATTGGAGGGTTTGCGATGCAAATTCACGACACGCGGGATACTAACTTTAATCGCCTGATGCGCTGCCTGCATGATGCGCACATCCAGTTCCGGCGGTGGCTCTTCTTTAGGTATGGATTGATACAGCACGTGTAACGGCTGATTATCATCATCGTGTTCGTTGTTCACAGCAACTTACTCATATTAAAGAGCTCCGCAATTTATCCATGGCATAACGCAAACGGCTTTTTACGGTTTCGCGTGTGGTGCCGGTAAGGGATGCAATATCCTCAAGTGAGAAACCGCCTTCTTCTTTCAGTAAGAACGTATTCAACTGTTCACGTGGTAACTTTAACAATGCCTGTTTTATTCGTGTTGTCGTTAACTGGTTATCGATCACGCAATCAGGTGTGGGTGTGTCGCCGGGTATATCTTCATGATCATCAATCGAATCGTGTGGTCGCTGACTGCGCCAGTGGTCAATTAAAATATTATGCGCAATATGATAAAGCCAGGTGCTGAACAAGGCGGTAACCTGATAGCGCTCACGCGACTGAATCACCCGCATCCACACTTCTTGATAAATTTCATGCGCGATAGCAGCCTGCCCATCCAGCTGGCGGTTGCAATAACGAAACAAGCCGCCTTTATGCCGCAAATAAAGCGCATCAAAAGCGGCTGCCTCGCCTGATTTGTAATCACACATGAGCTGTTCGTCAGTGCGATGTTCGTTAGGTTTTATCAATTTATAGATTGCGCCAATTGCACCAGTTGAATGAATTCACCGCGATAACCGTCAACATCCTGGCCACGTGCACCGCGCGCCAGCGTCAATACGTTATCCAGCGCATAATGCTCCATGTATTTGCTGCCGCGCAAGCTTTGACCAAACGCAGCCACTGCCGTAGAGAAGCGGAACGATTCACTGGTTTTATCCAGGGCATTGACGATCTGCTGTGAGGTTATGGGCTGATTAATCAAGCGGCTCTTATCCTCAGTCGGTAATTTATAGCGGAACTTGACAAACGCCAGCTCCGCGTTGGCTTTAGCATCCGTTTGTTTCGTCACTGGGTTGTTACCATAGCGCAGATCATCAATACGGGTAGCATCTTTTGCCAGGGAAATTTCATACAGCGCGGTAACACTATGGCCTGCACCAATCTCACCCGCATCCACCTTGTCATTATTAAAATCTTCGCGTTGCAACACGCGGTTTTCATAACCGATCAAACGGTATTCCGCAACCTGGGCCGGGTTAAATTCAATCTGGATTTTTACATCCTTGGCGATCGTAAACAATGTGGACTGCATTTCACCCACCAACACTTTGCGCGCTTCGCTCAACGTATCAATGTAACTGTAATTGCCGTTGCCGACATCCGCCAGCTGTTCCATTAACTGATCGTTGTAATTACCTGTACCAAATCCCAATGTCGTCAAAGACACACCTTGCTGACGCTTGGTTTCAACTAAATGTTTCAGCTGATCAAAATCCGTCAGCCCCACATTAAAATCGCCGTCGGTAGCCAGCATAATCCGATTGATGCCGTCTTTGATAAAACCACGCTGTGCCATGTTATAGGCCAGCTCAATACCGGCCCCACCATTGGTTGAACCACCTGCCATTAATGCATCAATAGCCGCTGTGATTTTATGTTTCTCTGCACCCGATGTTGGCTCCAGCACCACACCCGTGTTGCCGGCATACACCACCAGCGAAATTTTATCGGTAGCTTTCATTTCCTTAACCAGCAACTTAAGTCCTGATTTTAACAAATCAATTTTGTCGGGGCTTTGCATGGAACCGGACACATCCACTAAAAACACCAGATTGGCGGGCGGCAATTTATCTTTTTCAACATCGTAACCACGAATACCAATACGCATTAAATGCGTTTTGTCATTCCACGGGGTGGTGGCTATCTCGGTGGTGACACTAAACGGCGTTTCCTTATCACGTGGTGCGACATCATCATAGCGAAAATAATTAATCATCTCTTCCACGCGCACGGCTTGCGGATTCGGTTTCTGGCCCTGCTGCAAAAAGCGTCTGACATTGGCATAACTACCGGTGTCTACATCAATACTAAATGTCGATACAGGGTGTTCGGTAGTTTTAAAAACGGCGTTATCCAGATACGTGCGGTAGGTTTCAGATGATGTTTCTGGTGGATAGCTTATGTCAGGGAAATAGGCCAGATTGGATACCGCATAACTGGAACGCTCCATTGGAGCGGGCGATACCGGCATTTCTTGTTTGATTTTTTTGCCTTCGTGTGCAGGCGCTTGCAGGTGAATGGCCTGATCATGCTCACCCCGTAAAACGGCAGGATGTGGCGTTTTCAGAATGGGTATTTCATTCGCCACAACAGCCTCTGGCACGCCGACACTTGATTGATCAGGATTGGTAGTACAGGCTTGCAAACTCAGCAAGGCTATAACGAATACGATTGGTTTGTTACACATTGGAATCCCCTTTGTTGTTGTTTCCAATGTCTTAAACGGACGCCAATGCTGAAAGGGGTTAAAGCTTTGACAAAATATTTCTTGCAAAACAAAACCCGAGAGGCTGAGCCTGCCGGGTTACGAAATAACAAATCGTGAATTTAATCTTAAGAATAGATCCTATTTAATGTTTTTTACTACGATTTTCTCCACCCAGCAAAATGTAGCAAAGCGACAACACCAGTAACAAATAGCCATAGCGCACCAGGCACTGGCACGGCAACATTTGTCCATTTGGATGTATACCTTCCGCCGTCATAATAATTAAACATGGAAAAATATGTAACTGTCTGTGCTGATGCAAAAGACACCTGAATCAAATAAAATATTAAGACC
>JANOOU010000003.1:0-6190 GCA_031421475.1 Gammaproteobacteria bacterium
GTTACTTTATGCAAACTGCCTTTCAGCAAATGAATAACACTGGTATTGCCATTTGGCTTCATTTTGTAACTTTCGATCAGCATTTCACTGTTGCAACGCAATTCTATGCTGGCATCATCAATCATTTTCATCCGCATATAACCATCAACGCCGGTATAAAGACGATCACCGGCCAGTATATCACTGCCGGTTTTTAGAGTCCGCCGTTTTTTATCGGTATGGATGGCAAACGTTTTTCCGCGTGCTGCCAAAACCGAACCCACCACTTCGGTATTGCGTGACTTTGACTTCGCGTTATAAACAGTGGATTGAGCAGAGGGTATTTCAATACGTGAACCAACGATTATTTGGTTGACGTTACCATTTTCAAAGGCATGGGGATTGGCGATCACCAAACGTCTGGCAATATCTAACCAGCGACTTTCTTCGTCTGGATACAAGGTTTTAACAATACTGGTGACAGTTTGACCCGGCTGCACATATAAAAAACGTTTAGGTGCGTTGAAGCGAGAGGCATCAGCCTGCAAGCTAACAGGTAGAGCAAAAATGACAATAAACAGAAAAGAAAAAACGGATAATAATTTGTTATGTACAAAGCACATAATAACCTCAAAGAAATAGACAAACTCCTTTGCCAATTCTTATTATCGGCACAATTACTTTCCGCGTATATCCAGTTAAAACAAGAGACATGCAGTGCATGCCTCTTGAATTCGTTATTAACCCGGCATCAACATACTGTTCACACGCCGTACATAGGCTGCCGGATCTTCCAACTGACCACCCTCAGCAAGCATAGCCTGATCAAATAAAATATGTGACCAATTCTCCAGACTGGTCTGATCTTTTTTCGTCAGCAAACCTTTGACCAGAGCATGCTGCGGATTCAGCTCCAGAATCGGCTTGCTAAGCGGCACGTTTTGACCGGCAGCCTTCAGTATCTGCTGCATTTGCATGCCCATGTCGAATTGCTCTAACACCAGGCACGATGGTGAATCGGTTAAACGATGCGTCAAGCGTACGTCTTTAGCCTTGTCTTTTAAGCATTCCTTGATGCCTTCGATAGCTTCCTTGAAATCACCTTCGGCTTTTTTCTGTGCCTGTTTATCGTCTTCGTTCTCGATGTCACCCAAATCCAGGTTACCTTTGGCAACAGACTGCAAAGGCTTACCGCCAAATTCCGTGAGGTGGCCCACCATCCAGTCATCGACACGATCATGCATTAAAATAACTTCAATGCCTTTGCGGCGGAACACTTCCAGATGCGGACTGTTTTTTGCTGCCGCCAATGTCTCGGCCGTTATGAAATATATTGCCTTCTGGCTTTCTTTCATGCGTGACACATAATCTTGCAGCGACACAGATTGCTGGCCGGAATCATCATGCGTCGTTGTAAATCGCAGCAAGGCTGCAATTTGATCTTTATTGGTCTGATCTTCCAGCGGACCTTCTTTTAAGACCCGACCAAATTCTTTCCAAACCTCGGCATATTGTTCGGGTTTGTCTTTGGCCATGGTTTCCAGCATGCCCAGTACTTTTTTCACTGACGCTGCGCGGATTTTATCAATCACTTTGTTGTGCTGAAGAATTTCACGCGACACATTCAGCGGCAAGTCATCCGAATCCACCACACCGCGAACAAAACGCAAATAATTCGGCATTAAATGTTCGGTTTCATCCATGATGAACACACGCTTGACATACAATTTGATGCCGTGCTTACGTTCACGATCGTATAAATCATAAGGAGCGTTTTTAGGAATATATAACAATGAAGTATAAGAATTAGATCCTTCAACCCGGTTATGTGACCACACCAGCGGCTCGTTAAAGTCGTGCGCTATATGTTTATAAAATTCCAGGTATTCATCATCTGTAATATCTTTACGTGCGCGTGTCCACAAGGCAGATGCCTTGTTTACGGTTTCATCTTCCGGTTCAGATACATCTTTTTCGTCATGTTTTTCTTTAGGCATGACGATCGGCACTGGGATATGGTCAGAATATTTATGAATAATATTGCGCAAGCGCCAACCATCGGCAAATTCTTTTTCATCGGCACGCAGGTGTAAAATAATTTCGGTACCACGCTGTGCGCGTTCTAGGGTTTCAAGCGTGTAGCTGCCTTCGCCATCGGATTCCCAGCGCACGCCCTCCGCAGTGCTGGCACCAGCCCGGCGAGTGATGACTGTTACCTTATCCGCAACAATAAACGTTGAATAAAACCCCACACCGAACTGACCAATCAGATGCGAGTCTTTTGCCTGCTCACCGCTCAAGGCATCCATAAACCGTTTGGTGCCGGAGCTGGCGATAGTGCCAATGTTTTGTACCAGTTCGTCACGCGACATACCTATGCCGTTATCAACCACGGTTATCGTATTATTTTTTGCATCGAAACTTACACGAACTTTTAAATTCGCATCGTTCTCGTAATAGCCCTCATGGCCCAGTGCTTCAAAACGCAATTTATCGCAAGCATCCGAGGCATTGGAAATCAGTTCACGCAGAAAAATTTCCTTGTTTGAATACAAGGAATGAATCATCAGTTTCAACAACTGCTTAACTTCAGTCTGAAACTCCAGGGTTTCTTTGCCTGTTTCAACACTCATGGTTAACTCCTTACAAAATTGAGCCTGTTACATATGGCCACGGGTCAGAATTTCAACCCCTTCATGACGCAAAAGACCTTGTTTAATTTGTATATTAACGCCCGTCGTCTCGCCTGAATAACCCCCCATGCCGTGTCGTGAGACCACGCGATGACAAGGCACAATAATCGGAGCAGGGTTGGCGCGGCAAGCACCGCCAATGGCGCGCGGTGACGAGCTCAGCTGCTGTGCCAGATCGCCATAAGTACGCACCTCCCCCGGTGGAATTAATTGCAGGGCTTGCCAGACACGTAACTGAAACGCTGTGCCGCGTAACTGCAATGGCAAATCAAAGCCCGATTGCGCCTGTTCACAATAGGCCTTCAGTTGCTGTTGTGCCCGCAATAAAAGGAGGTTACTGCTGGCATGTAAAACGGGCGGCATATTCATAAAATCAACTGACACAATACAATCCGCCTGCGCGCGGATCTGAATATATCCAAACCGGGTTTCAATACATAAACTTTCCATCACGGTGTTTCCTTGTTTTGTTTTGCTGCCGAATTAAGCAAGCGTAAATCCTGTAATCGCTGACGCAGCACCACTTGCCGTGCCGGATCACCGGTAATATTTAATAATGCCAGATATTGTCGGCGAGCATCTGTCAGTAACCCTGCCTCAGCCATGGCTTCAGCGGCCTGAAAGCTGGCGGTGTGATACCAAGGATCATAACTGCCGTCGGCAGCCGGCGCCGATTCCAGATAGAGCTGTGCAGCCTGTTCGTAACGTGCGAGTTTTTGTAATGACTCGGCTTTCCAATAGGCCAGCTCACGACGATTTTTGGCCGATAGATTTTGCAAGTCAATGGCCATAAATGCTGACAATGCCTGCTCGTGTTGTTGTATTGCCTGCAAATCAAAAGCAACTTGTAAATATTGATCAATTTGCTCATCAGTAAGCGTCAGTGATTTAGCCAGCTCCTTTAAAATCACCGCACCGGATTCATGCTGCCCGCTTAATATTAGTACACGCGCACGACGCAAATTCCAGTCATAGGCATCTTGCCCTTCTGGTGGCTGCTTTAATGCCTCCAGCAAACGTGCAGCTAACTGCAAATCACCCCGCGACAAGGCGTAATCAATAAGCTTGTAGCGTAACACCAGCGGTAGTGCATCCACTGTTAACAGACTATTACGCAAGAACAGCACGCGCATTAATTCAAGCCCGTCGGTTTGTTTTTCCAGCAAGCCGACAAGTTGCACGATGGCTCGTTGTTGCAACGGGGCTTGCTGCGATTGCAAGACCAACACAGCATTCAGCGATTTAGCAGCAACCTCAGGTGATTTTTCTGCCAATAACAACCAGGCGGCATCATCACCCTGCAATAACTGCTGCTGATTGGCGACTTGCATGCCGTATTGCTCATAACTACGCCACAATTGATCGGCTGTAATTTCATTTCTGGATGCAACAAATAACTCACCAAGACTCTGCCGCGCAGGATTAATCAACAACTGTTCAAGCGTTTCTATTTGTCCAGGTAAATCCAACTCAACAACGGATATACGATAGTTGACATATTGATACAACACTCGCTGTTCATCTTTTAAATCCGGTTTCGCGAAAATCTTTTGTGTTGCAGCTCGTACCGCATCCGGTGTTAATAACTGCGCCTGCATCCGCGCCAGAAACGACAAGGCCACAGCCTTGGATTGCATAATATGTTTGATGAGTTCATAGGCTTCCAGTGGTCGCTCTACACGCATTAATAATTGTGCCTGTAAAATTTTCCAGCTCACTGCTTCATTGGATTGATCAGCATAATCTTCACGATAACGGCGCATGGCGCGTTCGGCGTCATTGATATTATCCATACCAAGATAAACGTGAATTAATTGTTGCCGCCAAATCAACACCGCCTCAGACGTGGTGTTGGCTTGCCACAATGATTGTCGTATTGCACGCAGGGCCTGATCGTATTCACGCAATTCTATCCATGCCTGTATACGCTGTGTAACCAGCCAGTGACGATCTGACACGGGCAGCTCAACTTTCTGTAACCATCCCTCGGTTTCATTGCAGCGTGCCACCATATCCTGCCACAAACCAAGCTGACTCATGAGCTGCAAGCGTTTCCGCTCCCACTCCATCCAGTGGGCTCTATTATCCGCACGCAACGGCGGTTGATCTTGTTGCAACAAACGCAATGACAAATCCGGCAGTTGCAACAAAGGCGGCACGGCTATTTTATCCAGGGTTGTTTTTTTATTCTCCACCGACTCTGCAGCTGCCATAACAAACATCGATGTACTGAAAGACATCAGCAAAGCGCTTAACAGTATTCGTAAAAAAAACATACATGCTCCATGACTATTCCACGGCAATAAAAAAGGGTGCACCAGGCACCCTATTTTTTGTAGCGCAAACCCTATTGTAGTCGGGGCCACGCTGCTTGTGATAGCCGGTTAGATTAACCCAGCTTTTCCTTGATACGGGCAGCCTTACCCGACAGATCACGTAAATAATATAGCTTGGCGCGACGCACTTTACCGCGACGTTTCAGCTCAATGCTGTTAACCAGCGGACTATAGGTCTGGAATACACGCTCCACACCTTCGCCGTTGGATATTTTACGAACCGTAAAGGCAGAATTCAAACCGCGGTTGCGTTTGGCAATGACAATACCTTCGAATGCCTGTAAACGCTCGCGTTCGCCTTCCTTTACCTTTACTTGAACAACGACTGTGTCACCGGGGCTAAATTCCGGTACAGTTTTGTTCGCCATTTGTTCCGCTTCAAGTTGCGCAATGATGTTGCTCATAGTTTTGCTCCACTAATCAATCCGGGTTCTGGCCTTGCAAATAATCCTGCTGGAATAGTTGCAACAACCTGTGCTGATGTTCAGTCAGCGTTAATTTCGCCAACAGTTCGGGACGTCTTAACCAAGTTCGTCCCAGCGCCTGTTGCATACGCCAATTTGTTATATCCTGGTGATTGCCGCCGGTTAAAACAGCGGGTACACATCGGCCCTCAAACTCTTCTGGCCGGGTATAATGCGGGCAATCCAGCAAGCCGTCCATGAATGAGTCCTGTGCGGCCGAATCTTCATCCCCCAGCACACCGGGAAGCATTCGGGCAACCGCGTCAATAACGACCAGCGCGGCCAGTTCACCGCCGCTTAAAACATAATCGCCTATCGACCATTCTTCATCGATTTCCGTTTCGATAAGGCGTTCATCAATACCTTCGTAACGTCCGGCAACCAGTATCAAACCTGATTGCGTGGCCAGTTGCTGTACCGCCAGCTGATCCAGTCGTTTGCCTTGCGGGCTGAGGTAAATCACCTTGCGTACCGAATCGGCTGCCTGCTTCGCGGCGTGTATCGCATCGCGCAAGGGCTGCACTTTCATCAGCATGCCCGGCCCACCACCATAAGGCCGATCATCCACCGTCTTGTGGCGGTCGTGGGTGTAATCCCGCGGGTTCCAGCAAGCCAGTTCAATTATCTGGTTCTTAATGGCCCGGCCCAGCACACCGGCCTGGGCAACATCGTTCACCATAGCCGGAAACAAGGTCACCACATCAAAGCGCATCTTGCA
>JANOOU010000004.1:0-3081 GCA_031421475.1 Gammaproteobacteria bacterium
GGTGGCCGTTACCTCCAGCTCGACTTTCCAGTTGTGGCCATGCATACGTGAACAGGCGCCCGGGTAATTTCGAAGCGTGTGCGCGGCGGCAAAGTCGGTAACAATTTTTAAATTATATAGAGCTGGCATAACAATAACCTACTAAATTAGTCAGGATTTTATCTGTGTGTGTCAATGTAAGCAAATGTTAAATCAAGCCGGGTTGGCGTTTTAGACTTTTGTAAGGGGCAGGCACTCTGTACCCGCGCTGGAAATAACGGTGGGCAAAATTGCCTGCCTGTCCCTACATTTTCTCGTTAATTTTCAGGTTGGCGTGTACTGCACCCACTATTCCTGCGGCATCCAGCCCGCACTGCGCCAACAGCTGGCTGGAGTTACCCTGTTCAATAAATGCATCCGGCAGACCGAGGTTGATCACCGCGCAGCGGATACCGGCTGCAAGCAGGACTTCGTTCACCGCACTGCCCGCGCCACCCATCACCACGTTTTCTTCAATCGTGACCAGCAAGGCATGTTGTTGTGCCAGCTGTTTGATGAGCTCAACATCCAGCGGTTTGACGAAGCGCATGTTAGCGACGCTGGCATTGATTTGTTCCGCAGCGGCGAGTGCCGGTGTCAGCATGCTGCCAAAGGCGAGAATGGCGACATCCTTACCACTTCGGCGCATTTCGCCCTTACCAATAGGCAAAGCCACCATGTCAGATTGTATGGCAACGCCCGGCCCCTGGCCTCGTGGATAACGTACGGCTGCCGGGCCGTTGTGCATAAATCCGGTGTAGAGCATTTGCCGGCACTCGTTTTCGTCGGCTGGCGCCATGATGGTGAGGTTGGGAATGCAGCGCATGAAGCTCAGATCAAAATTGCCGGAATGCGTAGGGCCATCGGCACCCACCAGCCCGGCACGGTCGATGGCAAACAACACCGGCAGGTTTTGCAGCGCAATATCGTGGATGAATTGATCGTAGGCACGTTGTAAAAACGTGGAATAAATCGCCATCACCGGTTTAATGCCTTCGCAGGCCATACCGGCTGCGAGGGTCAAGGCGTGTTGTTCAGCAATGCCGACATCGTGATAGCGATCCGGAAATTTCTCGGAAAATTCCACCAGCCCCGAGCCTTCCCGCATTGCAGGGGTGATGGCCATCAGGCGTATATCCTGCGCCGCCATGTCGCAAATCCATTGCGAAAAAACCTGGGTGTACGTCGGGCCGCTAGCGCTGCCGGGGCTGATTTTGTCGCCGGTTTTCGGATCAAAGCTAGCCACGCCATGGAACAAACAGGGATTGTCTTCAGCTGGCTGAAAGCCTTTGCCTTTTTTGGTGATGACATGTAGCAAGCGCGGCCCGCTATGGGTTTTAAGATTGCGCAGCATGGTGATCAGGGTGGGTATGTCATGGCCATCGACCGGGCCGTAATAGCTAAAACCCAGCTCTTCAAACAGAGTGCCGGGCACGATCATGCCCTTTACGTGTTCTTCGGCACGCTGTGCCAGTTCCCACATATTGGGAAAGGTTGACATGACCCGTTTGCTGCCGCTGCGCACCTTGGAATACAGCTTGCCCGACAACATCTTGGCCAGATATTTGGAGAGCCCGCCCACATTGGGCGAAATCGACATGTCGTTGTCGTTCAAAATCACCAGCACATCGGCATGGGTGTCGCCGCCGTGATTCAGTGCTTCAAATGCCATGCCTGCGGTCATGGCGCCATCGCCAATAATCGCCACGGTTTTTTGCGATTTACCGAGTTTGGCGGCGGCCAGGCTCATACCCAAAGCGGCGCTGATGGAGGTGCTGGAATGGCCGACACCAAAGGTGTCGTATTCACTTTCATCACGCTTGGGGAATCCGGCCAGGCCATCTTGCTGGCGCAAGGTCGGCATCTGGCGGCGGCGGCCGGTGAGAATTTTGTGCGGATAGCTTTGATGGCCGACGTCCCACACCAGCTTGTCTCGCGGTGTGTTGTACACATAGTGCAGCGCCAGGGTCAGTTCGATCGTGCCCAGCCCGGCCGACAAATGGCCGCCGGTGCTGGCCACGGATTGAATCAGAAAACGACGCAATTCATTCGCCAGTTGCGGTAATTTTTCGGCGGGCAAAGCGCGTAAATCAACCGGTGAGTCGATGCTTTCAAGCAGAGAAAAAGACGGGTCAGAATGTGGCATTAGTGCTCGCGTTCAATAATATAAGCCGATAACTGGCGCAGGGTATCCGCCTGCTCATCAAAGCCTTCGAGTGCGGCCAAGGCTTGCTGATGTTGGCTTAGCGCCAGTTTGCGGGCGCCATCCAGGCCCAGCAGGGCCGGGTAAGTGGGTTTGTTTTGGAGTTGATCGGAACCTTGTGGTTTGCCCAAGGTGGCGGTGTCGGCCACCACGTCCAGAATATCATCGTGAATCTGAAAGGCCAGGCCAACACAACGTGCGTAGACATCCAGCCTGGCCAGTTTTTCGGCCTCAACATTCGGGCTGCACAGGGCGCCGAGTAATACACTGGCGCGGATCAGCGCACCGGTTTTGAGCCGGTGCATGTTTTCCAGCTCGGCCAGGCTGAGTGTTTGACCGACCGCTGCCAAATCAATCGCCTGACCACCTGCCATGCCCAGTGAACCACTGGCTTCGGCCAGCATACGGATCATGTCAAGCCGGGTTTGTGCGGAGCAGTTAAGCTGCTTATCACTCGCCAGAATTTCGAAGGCCAGCGCCTGCAAGGCGTCACCCGCGAGAATCGCGGTGGCTTCATCAAAGGCGATATGGCAGGTGGGCCGACCACGGCGCAAATCATCGTTGTCCATCGCCGGTAAATCATCGTGTATCAGCGAATAGGCGTGAATGATTTCCACCGCGCAGGCGATGCCATCCAGTTGTTGTGGCGGCACCTGCATGGCATGGCCGGCGGCATAGACCATAACGGGCCTGACTCGCTTGCCACCGCCACCGATCACCGAATAACGCATTGCCTCCTGCAAACGCGATTCCGGGCCGTGTGGCGGCGGTAACCAGCTCTCCAATGCGTTATCGACTTGCTGGCAATAACTACGCAAGGTCTGTTTAAAGGACGGGCTTATCTTCAAGCACCCTCTCCC
>JANOOU010000005.1:0-4044 GCA_031421475.1 Gammaproteobacteria bacterium
GCGGTCGTGGGATTGCAAGCCGGCCGTGGCCCGCTGGGGCAGATCTTCGCGACCGCGACCGATGACGTGCTGATCTACGGCGCTCCGGGCACGGCGCTGCGCGAGCTGCGATGGCTGGCACGCGACGGCACGCCGGCGGGATCGACGAGCGAGCCGATCGATGCGTGGGATCTGCGG
This sequence comes from Gammaproteobacteria bacterium, assembly GCA_031421475.1. Taxonomy (GTDB): domain Bacteria; phylum Pseudomonadota; class Gammaproteobacteria; order SZUA-229; family SZUA-229; genus JACPVK01. Next base: position 178 of record JANOOU010000005.1, read on the forward strand.
ATTGCGCCGGACGGCAAGCGCATCGTCGTCACCGAGGTCGATCGCCAGCTGCGCACGCTCGATGTCTTTATCCGGACGGGATCGCAACCGGCGCCGCTGCGGTTGTCGTTGGCCACCGACGCCGACGAGAGCGGCGTGTGGTCGCCGGACGGTTTGCGGATTGCCTTTGTCGCGCAACGGCGGAAGGTGATGGTGCGCGGCAAAACCATGTTGTGCCGCATGCTGGAGCAAGTGCTACCGGCGCAGGTAGAAGTGGTCTACATCGCCAACCCCAGCCTGGCACCGGAAAATATTCTGCATGTGGTGGCGTTTGAATTAAAACTACCCATCAACCATGACACCAACCGCCTCAACGTCATGCAGTTATTGCAGCAATACCTGCTGCAAAAGCATGCGACCAATCGCCAGGTCGTGGTTTTTGTTGAAGAAGCGCAGAGCATGCCGATTGAAACCCTGGAAGAAATTCGCCTGCTCAGCAATCTCGAAACCAATGATCACAAATTATTGCAAATGGTATTGTTCGGCCAACCCGAGCTGGATGAGAAATTACGCAACCCGTCGATTCGACAATTAAAAGAACGTATTACACACAGTTTTTATCTCGACCCGTTTCCGCGGAATGACATTCTTGAATACCTCAACTTTCGTATGCGCGCAGTGGGTTATAAGGGCCCGGATATATTTTCGCAAAACGCAGCCAGTGCCATTGAAAAAAAATCGCATGGCCTGACCCGTCGCATTAATATTCTTGCCGACAAGGCATTGCTCGCTGCCTACGCCGAAGGTGGACATATCATCACCAGCGAACACATTAACATCGCCGCACGTGACAGTGATTTTGGCCAGACGACAGCGCAGCTACCACGCTGGACCCAACCGGCGAGTGTGATCGCAGGCTCTATATCTATCGTAATGCTGGCTATCGTAATGCTGGCCATTGTGATTCTGGCGTTCTGGGTCGGCACTTTAATCCCGCATGCAGCGCAAACAACACAGCCAGCTTCAGCTAACAATCTTCTCGCCAGATCCGTGCCTGCAATTCATACAATGACACCTGTTATCGAAGCATCGGCTACAGCACCCACACCTGCCCCGATAATTTTGCATGACATTGCGCCAACATTTCCAGCCACTCTGCAACAACGACTGGCAGCCACCTCAACGTGGCTGGAAGATGTTGCCGACGATCACTACAGCGTGCAACTGAGTTTGATTGAAACGCACGCGCCCGAAAAAACCGAACGCTATTTGCGGCGAGTTGCTGCACAAGTCGGCGTAGAAAACATTCATGTGTATAAAGCGGTGATCAACGGGAAGCCCGTATACAGTGTGCTATACAGTGACTACCCAAATCGCGAAATGGCGATACTCGCATTGCTGGCTTTACCTGAAAAATTACGTGCAGATGGTGCATTTGTTCGGCCATTGAAGGGCGTGAGGGGAGACATAACAAACCAGGCAGCGGGCGAATTAAAAAACAAGCAGGTACAAATGAATGACAAGTAAACATATTTGCCTGGTGGCATTCCTGCTGACACCATTACTGGCCTGTGGCCCGGCACGCCCGCCCGAAATTTCTGAAAGTCATTTGTCGAAAAACGATGCGCCGCCACCGCTTGCATCCATTCCTGCGCCGGTTAATGCCACCACGTTGCTGCCCAAACCCATATCACGGCCCACCCTCGAAACTTACACCGTGGTGGTGAATGATGTACCAGTAAAAGAGTTGCTGTTTTCCATGGCGCGCGATGCCAAACTTAATGTGGATATTGCGCCGGATGTCACCGGCACCGTCACCCTCAATGCCATTGATCAAACCCTGCCGCAAATTCTCGAACGCATCACTCGCCAGACTGACATTCGTTATGAACTTGAAGGCAACACCCTGCGTGTAGCGGGCGATACCGCTTACTTGCGTACGTACCGCATCGACTATCTCAACATGAGCCGCGACAGCAAGGGACTGGTATCGGTTTCAACGTCTGTTGGCACAACCGGTGGCGCCGCTACGGGAGGAGGTGGCTCATCGTCTGGCAACGATTCCAACACGCAGATGAACATGGCATCGAAAAACCACTTATGGAGCACGCTCACCCGTAACCTCGCGGCCATTATCGGCGACAAGGTGACAGGCGCAGGCACTGAAGAAATCATGTCCACTGAGAATGTGATTGTGAATCGCGAAAGTGGCGTCATAGCGGTTAACACCAACCAGAAAAAACAGCAGCAGGTGCAGGCATTTATTGATGAGGTGATGAATTCAGCGCGACGCCAGGTGCTGATTGAAGCCACGATTGCGGAAGTCACCCTGAGTGATCATTATCAATCCGGCGTCGACTGGTCAGTGCTTGCCAACGATCCCAGCTCCGGCGTTAATTTCACCACCAATCTGGCCGGTGCCAATCTTGATCAACCGCCATTTTCATTGTTGCAAATTACCGATACTTTAGGTGATAGCCAGCTTGGCATTACGCTCAAGGCACTGGAACAGTTTGGCGATGTGCAAGTGTTATCCAGCCCCAAGGTCATCGCACTGAATAATCAAACCGCCATGCTCAAGGTGGTGGATAACGTGGTGTATTTCGATATCGAGGTGAGCATAACACCGGCCACCACAACCACCGCGAGGATCGAAACCTACGAAACCAACATTAATACGGTGCCCGTCGGTTTTGTTATGTCGGTAACACCTTTTATCAACGATCGTGACACCGTTACCATGAACGTGCGTCCCACCATTTCCAGAGTCATCGATACCATAAATGATCCCAGTCCGGCATTGGCAGACGCTGGTGTTGTCAGCAAAATACCGATCATTCAAATGCGGGAAATTGAATCCGTACTGAAAGTGAATAACGGCGACACCGCAATCATTGGTGGTTTGATGCAGGACGTAACCAACAATCAACGCAGTGGCGTACCCGTTTTATCGAACATACCCTGGCTGGGCCGGTTATTCTCTTACGATAATGACAAGCGAGAAAAATCCGAACTGGTGATATTTATCCGCCCGGTCGTGGTTAAAAACGCCAGCTTAAATGGCGATTTACAGGAATATCGCCAATACCTGCCTGCCGACATGAAGCCCCTGGCCCGACACAACGGCAGCGATGATGTACCCCAGGAAACACCATGAGCCTGTTGCTCGATGCGCTGAAGAAAGCGGCGCTGGATAAACAAAAAAGCGCAGCGACCGCCGCATCACCCGCCGAACCGGTCACGGCCAATCCGGCAGAGACCGCTGGGGGCCAGCCGAACGGGAGCCCGATGTAGGTGCCGGCAAAGCCGATGGCGGCTAGCACGAGACAGAGGATGCCGAAGCCAACGCCGAGCGTTGTGCTACGCGAGCCATCTCCCGTCGGTTGCACAGAAGTCGTGGACATTTCTTCTCCCTGGGCGCTCTTGCGGCGCCGCGCACGGATGAAAGGCACAATCTCGCGCAAACTCACATGAGGCTGCTCGGCGGCATAGTCGTCCTGATGGTATAGCGGATCGTCACTTCGAAGGGGGTACTTCAAAACCAAGCCGCTCTGTGAGACGAAAGACTGACAATTCGGCAACACTCCGGACCAGGTGATACGATGGCGACGATTGGATTCTTCGGACTGGGTCTGATGGGGCAACCCATGGCTGCCAACCTGGTGAAGGCCGGCCACAAGGTTGTGGGTTTCGATATCGTGCCGGCGAATCTCGATCGGGCTGCTGCGGTGGGGGTCGAGAAAGCCGGTAGCGCGGGCGATGCGGTCAGAGACGCCGACGTTGTCATCACCATGCTGCCGGCCGGTAAGGACACCATGGCGGTATGGGGCGGCGGCATTCTGAAGGTCGCAAAGCCCGGCACGCTCTTCGTCGATTGCTCGACGATCG
>JANOOU010000006.1:0-2032 GCA_031421475.1 Gammaproteobacteria bacterium
GTGCATTTTTAGAGGTGCCCTGAACAAAAAACCGGGATTCACCCAATCACCACACCCCATATTGCACGTACTCAATAAGCCGTTTTATATCACAGTGGTTTTTGCGCGCTATGAAACCCAACCATGCCGCCCCAGATACTCTTCCTGCCCTCTACCTGCTTGAAGCCAATCAGCTGCAAAATACTGGATAACTCTTCGGGCGTGTAAAAATGGTGAATCGCTTCCACAAAATAACTGCCGCAACTGCGCGACGCCTCAGATGAGCCGAAGATCAATGCAGTTAACGCCAGCGAGATACGCAAATAGCGCAAATAAAACCACTCCAGCGCACGGTTGTCAGGTTTGAGCATATCGCAATGATAAAACCACCCGCCCGGCTTCAGCACACGATAAATTTCCGGCAACACTTTATCCAGTTGCAAATGGCGTGATGCCGCCTGCAAGGTAACCACATCAAATGAATTATCCGGAAACGGCAAGGTGGTTACGTCGTGAATCACACTTTCAATATGCAAACCGGCTTTTGCTGCATCTTTGGCGCCATGCGCTTGCATTTCTTTACTGCGATCAATCGCCGTAACTGAAATGTCAGACTGTTTTTTTAATAGCCGGATACCGACTGAATTGGTGCCTGCACAGACATCAAGTACGTTATATTGCGGCTGCAAATCAACGGTTCTGACAAACTGCCAGACCCACAGCTCCCACAAACCCAAACTGGCAACGATATTTCCTGGACGATAATAACGAGGAACATCTTCAAATACTTTGGGAACACACTGTGACCAGGTTTGTGAAAAAAGTGAAAGCCGATGTTGTTCTCTCCGCTCAAACGCGCCCCATGTTATCGCCGGATCGCTACTGTATTCCATGCTAAAACCCTTTGGTTAATAAACAACCTGTGCCAGATTCATGCCATTACGTTAAGGTAAATTTGCGCTGTCGCAGGGTGCGCCACGCGCATCAGAACAATATTACATCAGCAACACATTCAGTGTACTGGAATGGTGGCTTCAAGCACCTGACTGGCCAACTCATGCGATGCGCGGGCCAGGTCACGATCCGTGATAATGCCAAGCACCTTCCCGTCTTCCACAACCGGCAGTGCACCCACACCCAGCTCCTTTATTTTTCGGGCCGCAGCACGCAAATTCGTTGCCGACGCAATCGACTCAACGCGAGGTGTCATTAGTTCATTTACTTTCATGATTAATCTCCTCGGGACATACTTCTCAACGCCATTTCATTAAACACAGGTCTAGGTGTAAATACTCTCATCCTGCATACGGCAAGTGAGAGTCACGGCCTGATTTAAAATTAGCAGGTTCACCCACGCACAATCATGATTTTGCGCAACTAAAAATCAATTAGTATTGAGAAGACATCTCCGCTCCAGCCTGGAGCAAAAAATATTGAGAATCCAGCCAGATAATGATCACAGGCATATCACAAGGCACGCAACTATAATTCCAGCGCCCGCAAATCGGCCATTTCTTCTGCGCTGAAACCGGCCTGCATCCGCGCCACCTCATCAAACGGCCCCTTCAGCGAGCCCTTCATATACTCATCAATTAACTGGCGAAAAGTAATACGCGCATCGAGCTTGCGTTGTTCACAAATATATCGAAACCAATGACTGCCGATGGCGACATGGCCAATTTCATCGCGATGAATAATTTCAAGATGCGCGGCCAGTTCGACATCTTTTGCGTGTTGCAGTTTTTTGATGATAGCCGGCGTTACATCCAAACCGCGTGCTTCCATCACACGCGGCACCAGTGCCATGCGCACCATCACATCGTGCGCAGTACGTTGCGCCATTTCCCATAAACTGTTGTGCGCCGGAAAATCGCCGTAGGCATGGCCACGTTGTTGCAAATAATGATTTAATAAACTGAAATGATAGGCTTCTTCCGCCGCCACTTTGAGCCAATCGCTGTAATATTCAAGCGGTAGATTTCGAAAACGATACACGGCATCCAGCGCCAGATTAATCGCATTAAATTCGATATGTGCAATGGCATGCGCCAAT
>JANOOU010000007.1:0-4042 GCA_031421475.1 Gammaproteobacteria bacterium
TCCGATTTTCCCAGATAGGCCGCATTTTAAGCATCAGAAAATTACTGGAATACAGATCAAGGGGTCGTACTCGTTGATTTTTCTGTTTCGTTTCGTTATTTGTAAACGCGCCAGATTTTACTTATTGTTCATGTGTTTGCAGCCGTTGGTTTTTTTTGTGGTGTGCCACGTTATGTGTGTTCACACCGTCACGCCTAATCAACTGTTATGTGGCTCTCTCCAGCGAGCAAATGAAATGAGTTTTATTTCTTGCGCAAGTTATTAAGCACAAATAATATGGTTAGCATGTGGCATTCGTTATTGCCTACACTGTTTGTAGTTACATCACATTCTTCAAAGCGAGTTAATGCAATATTATCTTTCAACCACAGACAATCGAATTTGTCCTTGGCCACATCAATACCTATAATGAATTTCATCTTATGCTCCCCTTGTTCATGCAATGTCACTTTCATATTGAAAGGCATTTGGACACCATCCAGCATTTAAAGATAAAAAAGAAACGAAGGGTTTTATCTACAACTCAGAGTCAACACATCTTTGGATGTGCCCAAACTCTCTCAGCTTCGACGGTAAACGGGTAGCTAACCAGCCTACCGGGAGAGATACAAGGAGGTGCTGAGGTACGAAGCGCATCATTGCTGAATGCAAAAAAAACAGTAAACAATCCTGAGCACAACAGTTACGATTTACCCATGCATACTAACCTTTCGCTATTTCTAACCACCGAACATCCGTGTGGTTATTACGCCGACCGTCGCACCGCCAATCTGGTGCCGGATCCGCGCGTGGCCATGCAGGCCCCACTCTATGGCCAGCTCGTCGCGCATGGTTTTCGCCGTAGCGGCGGCCATGTCTACCGGCCGCATTGCGCACAGTGCCGTGACTGCATACCCTGCCGTATTCAGGTTGCTGATTTCAAACCCAGCCGCAGTCAAAGCCGTTGCTTAAAACGCAATAGTGAACTCATCACCCACATCAAACCGGCCCGCTTCAGTGATGAATACTTTGAGTTGTATGCGCAATACATTAATCAACGCCACGGTGACAGCACCATGGCCAATCCGCGGCCCGAGGATTTTTCAAATTTTCTGCTGTGCGACTGGAGCCAGTCATTGTTTATTGAATCGCGGCTCGATGGCCGTCTGATTGCGGTTGCGGTAAGCGATTTTCTGCCCGACGGGCCGTCGGCGGTGTACAGCTTTTTTGACCCGGCTGAAAACCGGCGCGGCCTGGGCACTTTTGCCGTGCTGCAACAAATCTGGCTGGCACGGCTCTATCAGCGACCGCATCTCTATCTGGGCTACTGGCTGAAGAATCACCCGAAGATGCATTACAAAAAGAATTTTTCGGGGCTGGAACTGTTTGATGGCAAGGTGTGGCGGCCGAATGGCGACTGGCCTAAAGAATAGAAATAGATTCCTGCACAAAAATAATGAGCCGACTTGAGCCAGGTCAAATACCGAAGCCGGTTCGCCGGGTAATCTGGCGGCATCTCCTGGGGGGGAGTAAGGGCTGGTTCAGATGCTGCACTTGCAAATTGCATTCAGGCAAATGATCCGGCCCTTTTTTATGCCTGCTATTTCTATCCTCATCCATCCGGCCTGTGCTTCACCCCACTTGCCAGCCAATCCCCTGCCTCGATCAGTGTATTCCACAGCCAACTGTTGTTACCCTAGCGGTCATATTGAGCGGATTTGAGAACACCCATGACCATTGAAGATGATATTCGCAACAAGATTGCAGCGGCGTTGCAGCCGCAACACCTCGAAGTCATTAACGAGAGCAATAATCACAATGTGCCGCCCGGCTCCGAATCACACTTCAAGCTGGTGATTGTGACCGCCGGGTTTAATGACAAGAGTCTGGTAGCCCGCCACCGCATCATTAATAAATTACTGGCAGATGAACTCGCCGGCCCGGTTCACGCACTGGCCCTGCACACCCTTACACCGGAAGAATGGGCCGCCACTGGCGTGGCTCCGGTTTCACCACCGTGCATGGGCGGTAGCAAAGTTATTGGGTAAAGCTCGGCATTTTCCTTTATCCTTGCAGGTTCATCCCCCTTTAGGTTTTGTCATGACGAATATCGTCAACCAGCCGATCAAGCTCTCAGCCTTAAAAGTCGCTTGCCAAAGCTGCAAACTACAGGATTTGTGTTTACCACTGGGCCTGAACAGGCTAGACATGGACCAGCTGGATAACATCATTAAACGCCGCAAACCTTTGCAAAAAGGTGAGTTCCTGTTCCGCTCCGGCGAAATCTTCGGTGCCCTGTATGCGGTGCGCAGCGGCACCATCAAGACCTATTCCGAAAATGAGCAGGGCGATGAGCAGATAACCGGCCTGTTTTTACCAGGCGAATTACTCGGGCTGGATGCCATACACGATGATATTCACCCGAGTTCGGCGATAGCACTGGAAACCACCAGCCTGTGTGAAATTCCCTTCCATTCGCTGGAAGAGCTCAGCACCCACATTCCCGCCTTGCATCACCAGTTGTTGCGCATCATGAGTAAAGAACTCAGCACCGACCAAACCCTGCTCATGTTAATGGCGCAAAAAAATGCCGAAGAACGTCTGGCCGCGTTTCTGGTTAATTTATCCAGCCGCTTGAAACAACGTAACTTCTCCGATACCGAATTTTTCCTCAGCATGTCGCGCAAGGATATTGGAAATTATCTGGGGCTTACCATCGAAACCATCAGCCGCACCTTCAGCCATTTTCAAAGCCAGGGTCTGCTGGAAACCGATCGCAAATACGTCAAGTTATTAAAATTACCGCAGCTTAAATCTTTGGCCGGGCTAGCCGATGACTGCCACGGCGACACGCGCCACCCGAGCAAAACAGCATCCTGAAAATGACCCTGTTTGCAATAAATCTATTTATTGCAAACACCAGCCTTTAGTTGTTAGATCCGGCCACTACCGATTTAAATCCTCGCAACACCCCACTCACCACGAACAACACCACTGCACCGGCCACCACACCAAACACGCCATCGAGTATGGCCGGTGTGATAAATTCCAATACTGCACCCACCACCGCCAACGACCCTGCAGCGTGCGCCACACCATAAATAATGTCATGCGCAACGGGAATACCATGCGTCAATATGCCACCACCCACCATGAACATGGCGGCAGTGCCGACAATGGACAAGGTTTTCATTAATAACGGCGCAGTATTTAAAATCACTACACCTATCCGGCGTACTAGCTTATTCCACCAGCGCATGCCTTTTTTACGTAACAAATACAAACCACCATCATCGAGCTTGACGATGCCGGCCACTAAGCCGTACACACCCAGCGTCATCGCAATGGCGATAACACTTAATACCGTAACCTGTTTAATGAACGGCTCCGCAGCAACCGTGCCCAGTGCAATCACAATAATTTCGGCTGACAAAATAAAATCGGTGCGTACCGCGCCACGAATTTTATCTTTTTCAAACGCCACCATATCCACAGCAGCGTTGGCCAGAGCAGCAACCTGCTGCTGGTGATGTTTTGCATCTTCGTTTTTACTGTGCAAAAATTTATGCGCCAGTTTTTCAAAACCCTCATAACACAAATACGCACCACCTATCATTAACAGCGGAATAATTGCCGCCGGCAACCAGACACTGATGGCCAGTGCCGCCGGCACCAGAATAATTTTGTTTTTCATCGAGCCCAGCGCCACCGCAAACACCACCGGTAATTCACGATCGGCTTTTACGCCAGCCACCTGCTGCGCATTCAGCGCCAGATCATCCCCCAGCACCCCCGCGGTTTTTTTCGCCGCCACCTTGGTCATCAAGGCCACATCATCGAGTATGCTTGCTATGTCATCAATTAATGCTAATAAACTGCTGCCGGCCATGTGAGAATCACTTTTGGGTTGGGTTAAATCATGATACGAAATGGCGTAGTGCCACGGGCGCCATCTTCCTTGATATGCGGTGGTGCAGTCAATCTTGATGCCCGTAGGGTAAATAAGATAGATTGGGAAACTACAAAAAAGAATTGAAGCCAACGTAGGGCGCAATAACCAACG
>JANOOU010000008.1:0-11982 GCA_031421475.1 Gammaproteobacteria bacterium
GCAATCACCGCCGCCAATGATCAAAATACGCTTGGGATCCGGGTGCGTGAACATTACGGGATGTGACAACATTTCGTGATAAATAAAATTGTCACGGCTTGTAAGCATGATGCAGCCATCAATAACCATTAGTTTGCCGAAGGTTTCGGTGTCGTAAATCTCGATTTTTTGGTAGGGCGATTGCACTTCTTTTAGTTTTTTCCCGGGGGCCAGTTTCATGGAAAAAGCCGAGCCACCATCATTGTATGCTTCAGAAAACCAGTTGTTATCGAGTGTCATTGCCTTGGCCTGTTAAAGTTTCGACGCATTATAACTTATACATCGATGCTGGCTGCGCTAAAATACACACTCTTAGCGCACTACCGGATTTACTGCCCATGTCCAGCACACTTATTGACCAAGTCAAACACATATACAGCCTTGAAACCTGGGGCAATGGATATCTGGATATCAATCCGCATGGACATTTATTGATGCGTCCGAATCCGCGGGGCGACGCCATCAATCTTTACAATCTGGTGGCTGATATCCAGCAACTGGGGTTGCGTTTCCCGGTACTGGTTAGGTTTCCGGATATTTTGAAGCATCGTGTCAGCAGTTTATGCATGGCTTTTAATAAAGCAGCCAAAGCGTTAGCGTATGACGCGGCCTACACCTCGGTCTATCCCATCAAGGTCAATCAGCAACACTGCGTGGTACGCGACATCTTGCAAGGAGGCGATCAGGTTGGGCTAGAGGCAGGCAGCAAGCCGGAGCTGATGGCAGTGTTGGCTTTATCTAAGCCACAGGGTGTAATTATATGTAACGGTTACAAGGATCGTGAATATATTCGCCTGGCATTAATCGGCCAGAAGCTTGGACATAAGGTTTTCATCGTTGTAGAAAAACCATCTGAAATTGAACTCATTCTGCAAGAAGCTGAGGACATGAAAATTGAGCCAGTCATTGGTATCCGTATCCGATTAGCTTCAGTAGGCAAGGGTAAGTGGCAAAACTCGGGTGGTGAAAAAGCCAAGTTTGGTTTGTCGGCGTCACAAGTACTTAAGGCGATTGAGCGTTTACAGCTTGCCAAAAAATTACACTGCCTGAAGTTGTTACATTTTCATATGGGTTCGCAGATTGCCAATATTCATGACCTGCAAACCGGGTTACAGGAAGCGGCGCGGCATTATGTTGAATTACACGCATTGGGTGCCAGGCTCGACGTGTTGGATGTGGGCGGCGGCCTGGCTGTCGATTACGATGGCAGTGCTTCGCGGAATGAGTGCTCTATGAATTACAGTCTTGATGAATACGCGCACAATGTGTTGCATATTGTTCAGGAAACCTGCCAACAACATGCGCTCAAATGCCCGCAGATTATTACGGAATCCGGCCGTGCACTGACAGCGCATCACGCCATGTTGATTGCCAATATAATCGAAACAGAATGTATAGAGCCGGAATTGCCCCCAATAACTGTCCTCGATAACGAATGCCTAATTGAATTGCAGATTATTGTAAATAATTTGAAACAAAAAACAGCTATCGAACAATATCGACATGCACAATACTGGTTTGATCGCGCACAAAATCAATATAATGTAGGCCAGTTAACGCTGGCGGGACGCGCGCATGTAGAGCAAATATATTTTGTGATATGCCGACAATTACAGGGATTGTTGCAGCATTCATCGCGAGTACAGCGCGAAGTACTAGACGAGATAAACGAAAAAATGGCAGATAAATATTTTTGTAATTTTTCTGTTTTTCAATCCATGCCGGATGTTTGGGGTATTGATCAGGTGTTCCCGATTGTACCTTTGCATCGGTTGAATGAAAATCCGGACCGGCGCGGGATTATTCATGATTTAACCTGTGACTCAGATGGTCATATTGAATATTATTCAGATAGCCATGGCGTCGAAAAAACCTTGCCTCTGCATGCGGTACGTGAAGGCGAGGAATATTGGCTAGGCATGTTTTTACTGGGTGCATACCAGGAAATTCTCGGTGATATGCACAACTTGTTCGGCGATACGGATGCTATTAATGTAGTACTCGATAATCAAGGTGGGTATAAATTGGTTGAGGCAGAGTATGGCGACAGTGTTGAACAACTATTAGAGTATGTGCATTTTAATATTGATGACATGATGCAGGCATACCAGGAAAAAATCGCAGCGACCAGACTTTCAGCTGCAGAGGGACAATCTATTATGTCTGCCTTGCAGGAAGGCATGAAGGGGTATACTTATTTTGAAAGATAAGGCGATCAGAATATAAGCATTATCCACAAATAAAAAGCGCCATGAGGCGCTTTTTATTTGTTTGAAACCCACTCAGGCAAGTTGGGCGCGTGCGATTAATTCGCGTACTGTGCAAATTTGACGACCAAACGCCAGTGTTTGGTTCATTTGAATTTGACCTTCCTTAAAAGGTTTGCGTTTACCTGCATCCACCAAATAAGTACCGTTTTTAGAATTTAAATCCGTTAGATATAAATCGCCATCCGATATAACCAGCTCAGCGTGGTGTGCGCTGGCAGTTTTATCAAACAACTGGATGTTTCCTTTACGGCCGATAATATAAGTACGATTCTCCATGTCATTTCCTCACGTTGCGAGCTATGCCGCATTATCAAGCGACGAGTAGCATGTATAGCAGAATAAAAGGAAAAATTTGTGAAGTGCTTCAAGGCCTGTGTGATCGGTAGGACGTATTTTGACGAGGCACACCGTTGGGGTGGAGGCAAAGCTGTAACTTAATATTCCTTCCCACCTGGGATGTGTGATGTGCACTTAAATATAAGTTAAGAGATAGTGTCAGCAGGCAGTGCAGGTGTTGCTAACTGACATTATGGAAGAGTACCGATACTCGAGTAGTACGAGGAACTCAATAGCTAATAATGAAACAACGATACTTTGACTAGACGCCATGGTGTATATGTCACTGACTCGAATGTGACGCAAGTGCATAATCTTAAGAATAAAAAAAATTATAAACAGTTAATCGATTGATCTAAACGTATTTTTACCGAGATACCTGCTGTTGCAGGAGAGTATATAGCGTGGTGTTGACCTGCCACGTGTATGTAAAAATTTGGCCAAATGATAGAGGAACCACCCATGAAACAGCTCGTATTCGTAGTGTTCGCTTTGTTTTGTAGTTTTGCGTTCGCTGCACTGACAGTACCCACAGAAGTACAAATGCCTGGCACCCAGCCAGGTGAAATCAACATAGGAGCCCAGAACGGCGTTAACCGCAGCCTGGACCCTGCCAAGCAGTGTAGTTTCTGCCATGCCGACTATGGCAGCAAAGCGACTGAACCGGGTCATAACTGGGGCGGCAGCATGATGTCTCAAGCGGGGCGTGACCCATTGTTTTGGGCGACCTTAAGTATTGCAGAGCAGGATTTTGACGGCTCGGGAGACTTATGCATACGCTGCCATGCTTCGGGTGCCTGGCTTGCGGGGAGGTCTACCCCTACCGACGGTTCTGCCCTGGTTTCATCGCACGACGGCAATGGTATTGAATGTGACACATGTCATCGCATGACCAATCCTGACCAGTCTGAACATCAAGGTGTTCAGAACTACCCGTTCATTGCCAATAACGAACGCTCGCCCGCTACCGGTCACTACGGTGCTGGACAATACGTCATGTGGCCAGAGCCGGGTAAACTTGGGCCGTATCTGGACTCCTCCACCAAACATCCCTCGCTGCAATCCAAGTTTCATCGTTCGTCGGATTTCTGTGGCACTTGCCATGATGTCTCCAACCCGGTTACCGGTGATCTGGCGCACAACAACGGCGCTCAATTCCCTCTAAGCAAGGGCAGCTACAGTGGTGTGCTGGGATCGGCGGTGGAGAAGAAGGCGGCGTTCAATAACCTCCCCTACCAGTTTGGCGTGGTTGAGCGCACGTATAGCGAACACGTGGCATCTGTTTTCCCCACTTTCAAGGTGTCCGACTACAGCAAGCTACCTTCGGATCTGAAGGCGGGTTCTATCGCCACGGCCTACAACAAGGCGGTGGCGGCTGGCAACAACGGTAATTACGAAGACGGCACTACCCGTTACTTCACTTGCCAGACCTGCCACATGTCGCCGGTGGCGGGGCAGGCTGCCAGCACTTTGCACAACAAGCCGGTCACCCGCAAGGATATGCCCCAGCACGATCTCACCGGTGGTAACTACTGGACACCCCAGGCTATCAAATACCTGGATGGTTTGGGCAAGCTGCGTTTAGGCGGTGGTCTCAGCGAAGATCAGAAAGCAGCCATTGACGATGGCGTGGTGCGTGCTCGCGCAAACCTCACCCAGGCGGCTTCCCTGAAGGTATCTGACAAAACCGTAAAGGTGGTTAATCTCACCGGCCACAAGCTCATATCCGGTTATCCAGAAGGTCGGCGTATGTGGCTCAATATCAAGTGGTATAACAAAAGCAATAGCCTGGTGCGTGAAGACGGTAAGTACGGTGCACTCAAGGTAACCCTGGATGGCGTGCAACGCGATGTCAACACCTTGCTTGACCTCAAAGGCGCTAATACCCGCATTTACGAGGTGCATGGCTCCATGACGCAAAAATGGGCCAAACAGCTTTTAGACATGGGCATATCGGGTTCGCTGCAGTTGACCTTCGATCGTGTTACCGGAAAACCCCAATATACCTTGCAGGATCTGGCGAGCGAGGATAGTGATGAGTACCTCGAAACCTTCCACTTCGTGCTCAATAATTACGTTGCGAAAGACAATCGTATTCCGCCCTATGGCATGAAGTACTCCGAGGCGGCCAAACGTAATGCTTTGCCGGTACCCTACTGTCAGTTTGGTTGCCCATCGGATTCGGGTACTTACGAGTACTACGATAAGGTGACATTGAACCCCCCTTCGGGCGCTACCCGAGCTGATATAAGCTTGATGTATCAACCCACAAGTTGGGAGTACATACAGTTTTTGCACCTGGCTAATAAACGTACCAACACCTTCCTTGCGGACACGGGTGCGGACCTGCTCGATGCCTGGCTCAATACCGGTATGGCTGAGCCGCAGGTGATGGCAAGCACCAACTGGACGAAGTAAGTAATACAGGCAATCACTGCCGGGGGGTCTCGGCAGTGACTCGATATCAACGTGGCGGCGCCAAGCGTCCGCCCATATATAGAAGGTAAACAGACATGAAATACTTAATAACGTTTCTAGTCTTGCTACAGGTCGCCACTAGCGTCGTACTGGCCGCACCTAGTAACAATACGGCGGAGTGGTATAGAAATTCGGCGGGTGTTATGACCTGGATCGCACCAGACGAGGCCGCTATTCCCAACAATGCCGCGGGCCAGTTGATTAAGGACGGCAAGAAGTACTTGACCGAGACCTATAAATATCTCGGTCCAGAAAGCAGCATGCCTTACAGCAATACCCGGCTTTCCTGTACCAACTGTCACATGGACGAGGGTGTCGGCGCTTTTGGTGCCTCTTGGGCGGTGGTTGGGTATAAGTACGGCGGGAACGGTCGGTATTCGGCGCGCAGCAATCGCTACCTCACGATGAAAAATCGGGTTCACGACTGTATGTTGCGTTCCATGAATGGCCGTCAGTTACCAGATGACAGCTACGAGTTGGCTGCCATAATTGCCTACATGGAGTGGTTGGGCCAGGGTATTCAGGCACCGCTTACCTCGGCAGACTGGGCCAAGGTAGTTGGACAGGGCAATATCAGTGTTCCCGATATAGCGGGTCGCCGCGCTAACCCGGATAACGGCAAGATTATCTACGAAGATAAATGTGCGGCCTGTCATCAGAGCGATGGCAGTGGGGTGTGGGATGCGAAAGAAACGAAATACGTTTATCCCGCCTTATGGGGTACCCATAGCTTTAACAACGGCGCCGGTATGACGCGTCTGCGTACTGCGGTCGGTTTTGTTAAAGGCAATATGCCCTACGGTTGGGCCAACGCCTCCGATCCCACGCGCCAGCTCAGTCCTGAGGACGCATGGGACGTTACGGCCTATATGATCAATCAGGATCGGCCACTTTTTTCTGGCTACCTTACCGATTGGTCTGGATACACACCGGCTCCCAGCAATCAGTCCATCAATTGCATGCCCAATTGGATGCGAAAATTCACGGATGCCAACTATGAGTATTACTATCCGCGGGTAAGTTCTGGCGGGGTGTTGACGGGTGATACACGTGACCCGGCAAAATATTCCGCAGATCAGCACAGGTTCGGCCCGTGGGCGGACATGCTTACAGAACAAACCACACTCCAAAAAAATTACCTGAACGCATCTACGACGCAGGTTGAATGTAGAACCTTGCCGTAGAAAGTAATAGATATCGGGTATAGCAGGGGCGCAATGCCCCTGTTTTTTTTATGGGAAAAAAGCGGCTTTGACACCCAGATGGGTGAAATAAAGAGTGCTCAATATTCCAAGCTGTACAAAAAAACCACACATTAACATTCCTGTGATGGCAAATGCCGCTGTATAATGCGCGCCCCTTGACTGCTCGGTGCCTGTCTGTGTCTGTGATCGAAAAATTACGCAATATTGCCATTATTGCACACGTTGACCATGGCAAAACCACGCTGGTAGACCAGCTACTGAGACAATCCGGCACAATTGATGCCCGCTCAAACCTTGGTGATTGCATCATGGATTCCAATGACCAGGAAAAGGAGCGTGGTATCACCATCCTGGCCAAGAACACGGCTATCAAGTGGAATGACTACCGCATCAACATCGTGGACACCCCGGGCCAAGCTGACTTCGGCGGCGAAGTAGAACGTGTATTATCAATGGTTGATTCCGTGCTGCTGCTGGTGGACGCACAGGAAGGCCCAATGCCACAAACCCGTTTCGTCACACAAAAAGCCTTTGCCATGGGTTTTAAACCCATTGTGGTTATTAATAAAATTGACAAGCCTGGCGCACGTGCGCATTGGGCATTGGATCAAACATTTGAATTATTCGATCGCCTGGGTGCGACCGACGAGCAGCTCGATTTCCCGGTAATTTATGCATCTGGCGTAAACGGTTATGCCGGTGACAATGAAAAAATCACCAGTGGCGACATGACGCCATTGTTCGAAGCCATCGTTAAATATGTTTCGCCACCCGATGTGGATATGGATGCACCCTTCCGTATGCAGGTGAGCTCACTCGATTACAACAGCTATGTGGGTGTAATCGGCATAGGTCGTATCAAACAGGGCCGGGTTAAACGCAATGTACCGCTCACGCTGATCGACAAGGAAGGCAAGATACGCACCGGTCTGCGTATGCAGCAGATACTCGGTTTTCATGGCCTGGAGCGCATTGAAGTGCCCGAGGCCGCAGCTGGCGATATCGTTTGTTTCTCGGGTATACCGGAACTCAATATCTCGGATACGCTGTGTGATCCCAACTTTGTTGAAGCCTTGCCGCCGCTCACGGTTGATGAACCCACCGTAAGCATGACCTTCCAGGTTAACAATGGCCCGCTTGCTGGTCGCGATGGCAAATACGTTACCTCGCGTAACATCCGTGATCGTTTGCAGCAGGAAATCATCCACAACGTGGCCTTGCGTGTAGCCGATACCGGCTCAGCAGACAAATTCCGCGTCTCCGGCCGTGGCGAATTGCATCTTTCAGTGTTGATTGAAAACATGCGTCGTGAAGGGTTTGAGTTGTGTGTAGGTCGCCCAGTGGTGATCACCAAAGAAATCAATGGCGTGATGTGTGAGCCCTTTGAACAGTTAACTGTCGATATTCCCGAAGATTCACAAGGCTCGATCATGGAAAAACTCGGCCTCCGCAAAGGCGAGTTGAAAAACATGATGCCCGATGGTCGTGGTCGGGTGCGTTTGGATTACATCATTCCGTCTCGCGGATTGATTGGCCTGCGCACAGAATTTCTTACCGCCACCGCTGGTAATGGTCTGCTGTATAGCGTGTTCGATCACTACGGCCCGAAAATCAACACCACCATTGGCCAACGCATAAATGGTGTGCTGATTTGTAATGATGCCGGCAAGGCCCTGGCTTATTCCTTGTATAACTTGCAGGAACGTGGCCGGTTATTTTTAGGCCATGGTGATGAAGCCTACGAGGGTATGCTGGTGGGTATTCACACCCGCGAAAACGACCTGGTGGTTAACCCGCTGAAAGGCAAGCAGCTCACCAACATACGTTCTGCCGGTGCGGATGAAAAACTCATTCTGGTACCGCCTATTCGGATGACGCTGGAACAGGCTTTGGAATTTATTGATGACGATGAGCTGGTAGAAGTTACGCCCAAAGCAATTCGTATGCGCAAGAAGTATCTTACCGAAAACGATCGTAAGCGTTTTTCTCGAGCCGTTCAGGCCGAGTAATGAAAAGCGGTCATCAGCACCCCGTGCAAATGGCCGTTTAATCATCTAGTCTTGGCACTATATAATATCTCACGGAGTTATTGTGTCCGACACATCACCAGCACAAATACTGGTGGTGGATGATTCCCGGGTCATTCGCCGCGCCGCAGTCAAAATTCTGGAAAAGGAATACGCCATCATTGAGGCTGAAGATGGTGGCGATGCATGGAAACAAATTCAGAATAACAGATCCATCTCGGTAGTATTTTCAGATCTCGGCATGCCGGTTATGGATGGCTACGAGCTACTGGAAAAAATTCGCAAATCAGACGATCCCTCCATTTCTCGCTTGCCGGTCATTATTATTACCGGTGCCGAAGAATCAGACGGCGCCAAAGAAAAAGTATTCGAGCTCGGCGCTACCGATTTTATCACCAAGCCATTTGATTCCATTGCGCTACGTACCCGCGCCCAGGCGCACATCAGCTATCGCCGTGAAGTGGTCTCACTTGAGCAGCGCGTTGCCACCGATAAAGTAACCGGGTTATATACAGAAGCTGCATTCAGGCAGCAGGGTGAACAGGCGCTGGCCTACGCACAACGCCACAAGATGGGCTTAACCGTCGTACGAGTTGATATAGAACATTTCGCCGAGATTTTTGTTAAGCACGGCCAAGATGTTGCCGAGCAAATTCTGGCCAAGGTTGCATCTATCATTCGTGATGTGTTGCGTAAAGAAGATTCTGCTTCACGTATGGGTGTTGCGAAGTTTGCTTTGCTCCTGACCTGTAGCGATGGCGAAGGCGCAACGGCCGCCATTACACGTATTTGCCAGCGTGTAGCGGCGCTAAAGCTCAAACTGGGTAGTGAAATATTTCAAATTAAATTCAGTGCCGGTATCACATCACCTGAAATCAGTGATGACGGCACCACATTTGAAAAATACATTTCCGAAGCCGAGGCCGCATTGCAGCAATCCATAAAAACGGGTGGCGGCAAAATAATACAGTTTCAGACAGGCAAACCCATTGCTGGTAAAGCGCCGGTGATGGCCAGGGTTGACGTTAATATTGAAGATCTGCTCAAGCTCGATCCGGCAAAACTTGGCAAAGAACAACTGGCATCGGCGTTACGCAAATTTTTGCCATTAATGCAGCATGCGGATACCGAATTGAAACTGGGTTTAGATAAGGTTGTTATCTATTTAAAAAAACGCCTGGGTTAATAAACTTCACGCAGATAAATCACACGGTCACTGCCGCGAAAAATGCCGAAAGTGCCGCGAGCCAGAGGCACATCATCCACCGTAACACTATCCGCAACACAGGCCGGAATATAAGCCGGTTCTGTGATCGCCATCCCCGGTGTACAATGTTGCCCCGGCCCCTGTATACCCTGATCAACACCATCCAGATTGGATAACAAATACACCGGTGTTTGTACTTCCACATCCACATAGCCTCTTGCATTCGGTGCCGTGAAATTCATGGTTGTTAAACCATTGGTAAAGGCAGGAATGACACCCAGCGTTGTCGTATTTCCACCATTAATGTTAATCACCGTATTGCCAAGAGCACGACCCTGTTTCGGTGCCAGGCCATTAAACAATAAAACATTAGCAGTGCTGATCGTGGTGCAATTATCGTTGGTATTGGTAACGAATTCAGAGGTGACATTGGCATAGTATTGCGTGCTCAATTGCATAGATAGGGGTAACAATTCAGAGCCGAAGTTATTAGCCAGAATCAGGCGTCCATAACGCACAGACGTTTGGCTGACGTTGAGGTGAGTATTGGGTCCGCCATTCAGCGAAAGGTTAGGTGTTAGCAGTGTTACGCCATCACTATCGGCCGGTGCTATACCAATATTCAAATTGTTATACGGGCCATCCACAGCCAGTGTGCGCGATAGTGAAGTGGTCGCCTGTACCGGCGCTGTACCGCTGGCAAAAACACCGGTAGACGCCACAGTTAACCGCGACGTTAAATCCGTGCCGGTATTGGTGGCGCCGTAGTTCATTTGCAACAGATTCGTGGTGTTGAGTTTGGCGAAAGCGCCGACATAGTTTTGTGTGATAGCCGCAGGTGTACGTGCATTGAATGCGCGTAAATTAAAATCTGCCCGAAAGTTTTCATTCATGTAGGTAAAGGGATCTGCACAGGCAGGTATATCACTACGATTGTTCATGACCGCATTGGCGATTGCAAAATGGTTCGGGATAAAACGGCCAATATATCCAGACTTGCTCAGCATGTTGGCAGTGGCTGCTATGCCAATACCAAGATAATCACCATCGCCCACGTTGGCGGAAATTTCAATAATACCGACTTCATCGTAACGCGCAGCAGGGGTGTTGCCGCTGCCGCTGGTAAAACTGGTAATACTGGTGGTGCCGGTTAAACCCGGATTAAGTCCCGCTGCGGGTTGATCAAGTAAAGCGCCCAGATTGATGTTTTCTACAGGGGTTTCACGGCCATAATTCAGCGCTGCGAGATTGTCAGCCAGATTGGCATTGTTTGCCGGGTTGGTATCGTTGTGGCCATCGGCAATGCCATTATTGTCGAGGCTGTCGTCAGCGGCCTGATACAACACTGCCGTACTGGCGACCGTAAAGTTGGTTCCGGCCCGGGCATAGGCGCTACCTGCCGGTGTGGTTGCGCCGGGATTGCCGGTAGCCGTGACATAAAAACCGAAAGGACGCGAGACAAAAGCATTGCTGCTGCCCGTCATGAAAACCCCGGAGGGTGTATTGCTGCCATCATTTAGCGGAATGTTGTAGCGGGCGTGTAGCTGGAGCTCTCCCACATCCGGATAATTTAAAACAAAACTCGCGGTGGTATCTGTGGCATTGCCAAAATCCAGATTAACAGGCGTGTAAGTGCTGATCGCACCGAGTGGATTGCCTGCAATATTGGTGGCAGTGCCGCCGTTGATATTGACCTGATTGGCAGTACAGGTGGTGGGGTTGCGGCATTCAAACGCCAGTTGGATTTGATTCACGCCCAGCAAGGCAGCTTCACAGGCACCGGTTACAGGGCTGGTACGAATAGCCTGTAATTCCAGTGCTTGCGCACCCGGTGCAATGTTGGAGGCTTTGCCGCCAATTTGCAGTCCTATGGTATCTGCAACACTGTTCGCCAGGAATTGAAAGCCACTGGCGGCGAACACCAGATTCTGGTCTTCACTGGCCAGTGCAGAACCGCTACGTTCTGTAACCAGCCCGCTACTGACATTAATATTGAGCGTTTCAACTTGCGGATTTTTCAACCCCAGTGTGACGCTGCCAAGATCGCTGGCCACCATGGTGTACGTAGCGGCACCATCATCTGCCGCACCATTTACTAAGGTGCCCAGGCCAGTAATAACGGTCCAGTCACCATTCAACGTTGAGGTACTCAGGGTCAGCGTGCCAGTGAAACTGGTACTGACGGTATGGGTTGCAAAATGGGTGTTGATGGTAACGGCTTCAGCCTGGCAATTTACCGCACTGGTGTCGTGACTGATTGCGAAATGATCGGCCTGTACACACGGGTGCGTCGCGTTCATATCGCTGAGGAGTTGAGTGGCCGAAGCCACGGTGTTATAGGCGCGAAATTCATCCAGCAACCCATTGGCTGAATCATCGGTCCAGCCACTGTCACCGGCGCCGGTTCGTCGATTGTCACC
>JANOOU010000009.1:0-1678 GCA_031421475.1 Gammaproteobacteria bacterium
TGATTGTGCGCAAAAATCACCGCCGCCGCGTTGTGAAATAAAGTTTGCCTGACGACTTCGCGTGGATACACCGATGCGTTATCGATGGTGCCGCGAAATAATTCTTCAAAACAAATAACGCGATGCCGCTGATCCAGAAACAACACAGCAAATACTTCGTGCGAATAATCACGAAGTTTCTGGCTTAAAAACTGGCGCGTGATGTGTGGGCTGGATAAAGGTTCACCACGCTGCAATGATTCACCCAGATAGCGTCTTGCCATTTCGAGCACAGCACGTAGCTGCGCATATTTGGCTTTGCCCAGGCCTAAATGTTTGCAAAATGTTGTTTGATCAGCCTGCAACAAATTCCGCAAACTGCCAAAACCCTGAATGAGTTCGGCCGCCAGATCCACCGCCGACTTGCCGCGTACACCGGTACGTAGAAATATCGCCAGTAACTCGGCATCCGTTAACACATCGCTGCCCTGCGCCAGCAACTTTTCTCTGGGCCGGTTTTCTTCAGGCCAATCCGCTATCGACATGTTGTTCTCCTTAATTTGACACATAGTCTAGTCATTGAAATTCTCTGCACCTAAACAGCCAAGTGCATAAACCTGCACCAGAAAAATCCGTTAGAATGCGCCCATGTCATCTCTCAGCAACAAGCGCATCGTGCTCGGTGTTACCGGCGGTATAGCGGCCTACAAGGCTGCCGATCTGGTGCGTCGCCTGCGCGATGCCGGTGCCGAGGTGCGTGTGGTCATGACCCGTGCTGCCTGCGAGTTTGTCGGTGCGCTCACCTTTCAGGCTTTATCCGGCCACAAGGTACACATTGATTTGCTCGATGTCGACAGCGAAGCCGCTATGAGTCACATTGAGCTGGCACGCTGGGCCGATGCGGTGCTGATCGCCCCGCTCACCGCCAATACACTGGCGAAACTGGCACAAGGTACGGCGGATGATTTATTAAGCACCTTATGTTTGGCAACACGCGCACCCATCTGTATTGCGCCGTCGATGAACCATGTCATGTGGCTGGATCACAGCACACAAAATAATCTTCAGGCATTGCAGCAACGCGGCGTAAAAATCTTTGGCCCAGCCAGTGGCTCCCAGGCCTGTGGTGAAACCGGTGAAGGCCGCATGCAGGAGCCGCAACAACTGGTTGCACAACTGTCACAGATTTTCCAAACCGGCGCCTTACAGGGTCACCAGGTTTTAATTACGGCCGGCCCAACATTCGAAGCCATTGATCCCGTGCGTTACATTGGGAATCGTAGCTCGGGAAAAATGGGATATGCACTGGCGCAGGCCGCCATGGAAGCGGGCGCACGCGTCACCTTAATTAGTGGCCCGGTGGCGCTGCTTACACCAGAACGCATCACCTGCATACCGGTTGAATCAGCGGTTGACATGCATACGGCAGTGATGCAACACATATCCAGTCAGTCCATTTTTATTGCCTGCGCCGCCGTGGCAGATTACCGGCCAGCGCAACCACAAAAACAAAAAATAAAAAAAACAGCCGCCACACTGCAAATCAATCTGGTAAAAAATCCGGACATACTGGCTGATGTGGCCGCTTTAACCCATCCACCCTATTGCGTCGGCTTCGCCGCTGAAACCGAAAATCTGGATCAACAGGCGCAACAAAAAATGATGGCAAAAAAAATACACATGATTGCTGCCAATAATG
>JANOOU010000010.1:0-7377 GCA_031421475.1 Gammaproteobacteria bacterium
TTGATATAACGATCATCAAGATGTTCGAGCCCCGATAACAATACGTTCGGGTTTTGATCCAGATAATTTTTTATCTCAACAATAGCGGGCACGGATTCGTGTAAATCCGTACCGTAGAATTCCAGACACACGGTGCGTATACACGGCGGCATACGGTGCAGTACAAACACCGCTGATGTTATTAATCCATCACAACCTTCTTTTTGTACGCCGGGCAAGCCACCCAAAAATTTATCGGTGACATCCTTGCCCAAACCTTCTTTACGCAAAGATTTGCCGGCAAAGCTTAAAATTTTTGCATCGCCTATCGGTGTGTTCTTTTTGGCATCGCGCCGCGTTACGCTGAAAGTTACTTTTTCAGGCTCGTGTATTTTGCCCATATTGTGATCCAGGCGCTCCACATCCAGCCAGTTGCCATCGGCTGTCACCATGCGCCAGCTCAATAAATTATCCAGCGTGGTGCCCCACATCACCGCCTTCTTGCCACCGGCATTCATGGCGATGTTGCCGCCAATCGTTGAGGCGTCTTGCGAGGTGGGATCAACTGCAAACACCAACCCGTGCTGAGCTGCCAGTTCGGATACCCGTTTGGTCACGACACCGGCTTCGCAGCGCACGGTTGCAACCGGCGCGGAATGTCCCGGAAGCATGCGCTGCTCAACGGCAGCCAATGCTTCGAGTTTTTCCATATTGATGACGGCGGTGTTCTCATACAGTGGTACAGCGCCACCGGTGTAACCGGTGCCACCACCCCGCGCTATCATGGTGAGATCCAGTTCGGCACAGGCTTTTACCAGTAAAGGAATTTCAGCTTCGCTATCGGGTGTTAAAACAACAAAAGGAAACTCAACACGCCAGTCAGTGGCATCGGTAACATGTGAAACGCGTGCAATACCGCTGTAATCAATATTGTCGTGGCGCGTTACACGGCCAAACACACGTTGTGCTTTTTGCCGCAGGGCCTGTTGCGCATCAAACCAGTAAGAAAAATTTTTTACGGCTGTACGTGCCTGTGCCTCCAACTGCAAGGCCTTCTCATTACCGGCCGCGCGCGCAATAATTTGATCCAGACGATGATGCAACGCTGACACCAGCAATCGCCGACGCCGTTTATTTTCCAGCAGATCATCCTGAATAAACGGATTACGGGTAATCACCCACATGTCACCCAGCACTTCAAACAACATCCGTGCCGAATGCCCGGTACGGCGTTCACCGCGTAATTCTTCGAGTAAAAACCAGGTCGGCTCACCCAAAAATCGAATCACGATTTCACGGTCAGTAAACGAAGTGTAGTTATAGGGAATTTCGCGGATACGGCTGGATGCGGTGGTCATTATTTATTGTGTTCGGGGGTTATGGACAGCAATAAGGAGGACAAATATTAACACACCATCACGGCACTCAACCGGATCAATACGAGGTCATTAGGGGTGTGGATTCAGGAACTGAAATTGAATAACACCCATAAAAAAACGGGGCCTAAGCCCCGTTTTTTTTACAACAACTTTTCTCGTAAGAGATTAGAAGCTATGACTAATACCGGCAGACAAAGCTGTTTCGTCTTCGGAAGGACCACCACCCACAACATCCGGACTATACAGATTCAGCAATGCATACACTGTAGTACGATCTGTCATATTCATATCATAACCGAAAGTTATGCTATTACCATCTTGACCACTAACACCGCCGAAGTCAGTCACCTGAATGTACTGAGCCTTAATAGCATTGCTACCCATGGCATACTTAAAGCTCAAACCCAGTGCCTTTTCATCATTCACCAGATCTGTCGTTTGGTACTGATCATCAGAACGTGTGTTGTAAAGGAAACCTACACCTATACCGTTATCATTGTAGGTAGCAGCCAAGCGTATGTTATCAGCCATCGTATCCCCACTATCAATCGCGACACCTACATAGATTGGATCTTTTCCATCATTTCCTTTATTTCCATACGTGAAGGAGATAGAAGTACCGTCAGCGATGCCGTCGCAAGGAGAGGCAACAGTACAGGCAGGGCCACCCGTAGTTCTGGCTTCACCCGGGATCAACATGGCGGACATCTTCATACCACCCATCACTGGGCTGGAATAGAGAATGGAGCTGTTAGCACGTATATCGCCCGCTACGTCGGCGCGTGTCAAAACAGCTACTGATGCTGATATATCAGCAATCGTGTCATTGAATACATCGAACTTGCCCTGAGCCAGTTTGGTCGGGGTATCTTGACGACCCAACAATACGGTACCCATGCCACCTTTAATACCAACAACCTGATTACGAGCAGTTATGTTAGAAGCGGATGGGCCTTGAGCGGTTGAGGCTGCAGAATCAGACAAATTAACACCAAATTCCATTTTATACAGGGCTTTCATGCCGCCACCCAGATCTTCCTCGCCTTTAAAACCAAGACGGGAAGCTCTGCTGGTTACAAACCAGCCGTCGCTATTTGCTGCACCGTCATCTGCAGAGATTTTATCAACAGTTACATGTGCGATGCCGTAAATTTCAGCGTCGCCCGCCATTACAGTTAAGGGAGCAGCCAGACTGGCTGCGATTGCGATTGCAAGGAAACGTTTATTCATTATGCAAGACTCCTGCATTGGATTGTTATTGGGTCATAGCTATGACTTCTGGAGTAGTCACCCCAAAAAGACGTGCCTATTTATAAACAATTAAGCGAGCAAGTCAACATATTCGCCATGAAATTCTTGTTGAAGAGGTATTTATTTTCCGCCTTTTTTAGGAGTGGAATAAGTGAATATTTCATCAGGACAAGGGCAATATCAGCTTTTTATTGGCATTTTAATGATGTGTCCCGGATCACGCCAGTACAAAATCTTGCATCATTTTTATTCTAGTAACATGCCTCATGGTTTCACGATGCCCGCAAAATCCGCCACTTTTAAAACGCAATAGCAGGCCATAAAAAACCCGCCGAAGCGGGTTTTGTATGGCTGGGGAACCAGGATTTGAACCTAGATTGACGGTGTCAGAGACCGCTGTCCTACCGTTGGACGATTCCCCAGGAATCCCATGCGGCCCTGTCCAAAAGACAGAATTAACGCTTGGAGAACTGAGTAGCGCGACGGGCTTTGCGTAAACCCACTTTCTTACGCTCAACTTCACGTGCATCACGGGTCACAAAACCGGCTTTGCGTAAGGGGCCGCGCAGACTTTCGTCATAGGCGATCAAGGCGCGGGTAATACCGTGACGGATAGCACCGGACTGACCTGTACCACCACCACCTGCAACCGTGATATGAAAATCAAACTTGCCAGCCATGCTGACTAGATCCAGCGGCTGACGTATAACCATACGCGCTGTCTGACGGCCAAAATATTCATCTACCGGGCTGCCGTTAACAACGATAGTGCCACTACCCATGCGCATAAATACGCGTGCACTGGATGTTTTGCGGCGGCCGGTTGCGTAGTACTGAGTTTCTGCCATAACAATTCCTGCGATGCTGTGCCAAATATTTATTGAATAATTAGCAATTAATTTCCAGCGGCTGCGGCTGCTGGGCTGTGTGGTTGTGTACGGGGCCCGCGAATACCTTGAGCTTGGTAAACATGGAGCGGCCCAATGGGCCTCTTGGCAACATGCCTTTCACGGCACGCTCCAGCACCACTTCGGGCTTCTTGGCGATCAGTTTTTCGAAGCTGATGGACTTGATGCCACCGATAAAACCAGTGTGCCAGTAATAGATTTTGCCGCTGGCCTTCTTACCGGTTACTTTGACCTTTTCGGCATTGATCACCACGATGTAATCGCCGGTATCAACGTGCGGGGTATAAATCGCTTTGTGCTTGCCACGCAGACGGCGGGCAATTTCAGTGGCCAGACGGCCCAGAGTTTTGCCATCGGCATTCACAACGAACCAGTCGCGTTTAACTGTTTCGGTTTTGGCACTGAATGTTTTCATGATATTTCCTACAGAAAATTCGACTACAACGAAAGGTCGCGAATAATACAGAATTCAATTACAAGAGACAAGATAAAAACATCGTAGCCCACTCCAGCAAAGCAAAAGACGGCAGCAACCCTCACTTTATAACAGGCAAAAAAAAGCGCAGCAGGGGGTGCCGCGCTTAAATAAACCACCAAAGGAGGATGGAGGAGTCTACCTGGATCAGATCTGGACAAAACCAGAGATCCAAAGCATGAGCGCATTCTAATTTAGACTTTGCTTATATGCAAGCAATTCCTATCTCGGAAATTACCCTCATTTCAGCTGCAAGCGCGCCACCTTGCGACCATTAATCAGGTGTTCCTGAATAATTTCCTCCACATCCTGCTCATCAACAAAGGTGTACCAGGTTTCTTCAGGGTATATCACCATGACCGGGCCCAGTTCGCATCGATCCATGCAACCGGCAGAATTGATGCGCACACCGGCCTCGTTTTTCAAGCCCAGGGCCTTAATTCGATCCTTGGCATAAGCCCGGAGACGGCCCGAGCCGGATTGATTGCAACAGCGCTCACCCGGCCCGCGCTGGTTGGTACACATGAAGACATGATATTTATAGTAAGACATTACGCGTGACCTGTTATATTTCTATTATGCCTCGCCAGTATACCTTCACCATCTCAGCCCCACGATCATTTGAAAACCACTGAAGCACAATACAAGATTTTACGCCAGGCCATTCAACAGGATGCCGACAGCTGCGTGATGTGCGGCATGTGCCAGCCACATTGCCCAACCTATCAGGTGTATCGCAACGAAGCCGAATCACCACGCGGTCGCATTTCGATGATTCATGCCTATGCTCAAGAACGCATTGCTGCCGATGACGCGATGCTGCAACATCTCGAACATTGCTTGGGCTGCATGGCCTGTGAAGCCATGTGTCCATCCAATGTTGCCTATGGAAAAATAATTGATAATGCCCATGCATTGCTGGCGAAATACAAAACAAAAACACCTGATACGCAATCTATGTTATTGCGAAAAATCATTATCCCAGGCGGCTTCCAACGCTATTCAAGCCTGTTACGCTGGTACAACCACAGCGGCATGCAATCACTGGGTGACAAGCTATTGCGATTGGCTGGCATAAAACAGTATGTCCGCGCAAACGCTGTTCTGGGTTTGGCTGACACCACTCGACTCCTTACTTTTTATCCTGCGTTGGGTCAAGCCAAAGCTGACCTGGCGTTATTCACCGGCTGCCTGGGCAGCAGCTTTGATGCGACGACACTTTTGAACAGCATAAAGGTCCTCACCCGCCTGGGTTACAATTTGCATATCCCATCCAAGCAATACTGTTGCGGTGCACTACACCAACATCTGGGCCAGCCCGATCAATCACAACAACTGGCGCAACAAAACCGGGCTGTTTTCAGCGAATTCCCGGTTACGCACATACTCTTTACGGCCACTGGATGCGGCGCACAACTTGCACAAGCCAATATGCCGGTACCGGTGATGGATATAGCGAGCTTTATTTTGTCAGCGCCACCCCTGGCATCAAGCCGATTTAAACCACTGAACGAACGTGTACTGCTTCATGAAAGCTGCAGCAGCATTAACAAAATTAAAATCAAGGGTGTGATGCGTAAACTATTGCAAAACATTCCACAGTTACAATGTTTCGAGACAGACAGCACACCTGAATGTTGTGGCGCAGGCAGCTATCATTCCCTGCAATTCCCCTCCATGGCCCAGGCACTGGCATTGCAGAAAATGCATGCGATCCACGATATAAAGCCTAAATATTTACTCAGCGATAATTTAGGTTGCGCCTTGCACCTGAAAAATACTTTTAAAAATTCAGGCATATCTGTTGAAGTCATACACCCCATTACACTGCTCGCGCAGCAGCTGGACTGATACACTTGCACCCACCTACCTGGAGGCCTCACATGCGTCGCTATTCACCCCTGGATTCTTTTATTAATCAGGCCGACTACGCGCTGCGAACAGTGCTCGGCACGCCACACACCACCGAGCGCCCGAATCCCGCTCGTGACATCAAAGATTGCAATTTGTCTGCCGATGAAGCGCGCCACGCATCAGGCTTGATGCGGGTAAATCACGCTGGTGAAGTATCCGCCCAGGCCTTGTACCAGGGGCAGGCACTTACGGCTCAATTAGACCGTGTTCGCGCCAATATGGAACGCGCCGCATTGGAAGAAAATGATCATTTGGCCTGGACCGAGCAACGTCTGCGTGAATTGCATGCGCATAAAAGCGCGCTTAACCCTATCTGGTATAGCGGCTCATTTATCATGGGCGCACTGGCGGGGGCCATGGGCGATAAATGGAGCCTGGGATTCGTAGCCGAAACTGAATTGCAGGTGATCCAACATCTTGATCACCACATTCAGCAACTACCCGCCCAAGATAAACGCAGTCTGGCGATACTAAAACAAATGAGAGTTGACGAAGCCCATCATGCCACCGTGGCTCTGAAGAGTGGCGGCGCTCCACTACCCTGGCCAATAAAAAAACTCATGGCTGCCCTGTCAAAAGTCATGACAACCAGTGCGTATTATCTTTAGCCTGGGCACCTAAAACGGGTGCATAAAAAAGGGGATGCGACGGCATCCCCTGATGTTTCAATATGAGAAAAAACCCTAGCCCGCGATCAAAGCCCTATCGCCAAGCGCATGCTCATTCATTAGAGATTTTATTTTCGAAAACAACTCCTCTTTATTAACCGGCTTGTGCATAAAATCACGCGCACCCAGCTTTAGACCCCAGGCCTTGTCAGACTCCTGATTGGATCCACTAATAATAATAATTGGAATATGTGCAGTATCTGTATGCCGGGTTAAGTAACGGGTTGCCTGGAAACCATTGATTTCGGGCATGACTATGTCCATTAAAATAATATCCGGACGCTTATGGCGAGCCATCAGAATGCCCTGTTTACCATTTTCTGCAGTGATCGTAGTTATGCCGACAGTGCTGAGCATTTTTTCCATGGCATAAAGTTGTGTGCGCGAATCATCTACCAGCAGCACTCTAAGCCCTTTGAATAAACCGGAGGCCTCAATATTGGATGTAACAGATGTTTCAGCCGCCTTTTTGCGATTGAAGAAATTCATAAACAGGATATTTTTCATTATTCAATTAACCACTCTCACAGATAACAGAAACTTCAATGGCAGCAAAATTATTTCCAAGATCACATCAATGCAAACTACCGACAATATTGCAAAAAAATATTACTCACCAGGAAAACGGATCGTAATTACCGGACGATTATGCCTATCTCTATGCGCCACCAGACTCAATATGACTGGCTCAGGCTGACGACGGCCATCCACCGCCGCATTCGGCACGCGATAAACACGAAAATCATATTGCAGATCTTCACTTCTGCCATGTAATGCGCTTGCAGCCATAAACAACACATGGC
>JANOOU010000011.1:0-3901 GCA_031421475.1 Gammaproteobacteria bacterium
GTAGGCGGCGAGTATGCCGTAGCGATTCATGCGTCGTAATTCATGGGTTACGCCGCGCGGTTGATGAATGATTTCGATGAACATTTGACGTGCTGTTTCGCTTTGACGAAACTTATCGTCAATCAGGTGGCGATGTTCGCGTATTAATCGAATGGTGCCGGCACGAACGCCGTGAATTTGTGGGTTGAGCTCGATGAGTATAAAAATTTCCAGTAAAGAGGTTGGATGTTCGGCGAATACAGTTGGATAACGTGCTTCAATATAATTTTTTGTAATTTGAAAGCGGGCATTAATGATTTCGATATTTTCTGGTTTGTCGCCGTGTAATATTTCTTCACGAAACAGTTGCAGTAATAATTCATTAAGGCGTTCGAGTTGCATAACCATGCGGTAATAACCTTGCATGAATTGTTCGATGGCGAGATTATTGTCGCCATCTTCGTACCCGAATAACAAGGCAATCTCTTTTTGATAATCAAACAGCAAGCGATCTTCGCGACGTTTAGTTAAATAATGCAAATTGAGGCGAATGCGCCAAAGCAGTGTCTGGCCGGCATGCAGGGTGTCGTATTCATTGCGGGTGAGAAAACCGTGATCAATTAATTCTTCGAGGGTTTTGGCGCCGAAGTGACGTTTGGCAACCCAGCCAATCATTTGAATGTCGCGCAGGCCGCCGGGGTTTTCTTTTATGTTGGGTTCAAGGTTATAGGCGGTGTCATGAAATTTGACGTGGCGTTGTACCTGTTCATCGAGCTTGGCCTGAAAAAAAGCCTGGCTGTTCCATATTTTATCGGGGCCAGTTTGCTGTTGCATGGCATGCAGTAGTGACTCGTCACCCGCGAGATGGCGTGCTTCCATGATATTGGTGGCGATGGTTATATCCTTGCGTGCTTCTTCCACACATTGCTGCAAGCTGCGTACGCTGTGGCCAATTTCCAGTTTGCTATCCCATAACAACATTAAAAACTGTTCAATACGGCGTTGGCTTTCGGCGCCGACTTCCTCGTTTAATAACAACATCAAATCAATATCAGAACCGGGGTGTAATTCGCCACGGCCATAGCCGCCCACAGCGAGCAGACAAATCGGCTGCTGAGTATTTGCAAACACATGATTGAAGGTGAAGCGTAAAATTTGGTCGATGAATTGCGCGCGGGCATGCACCAGTTGAACCGTATCTGTGCCTTGATCAAACGCCGTGCGCAGATTGGCATTGCCTTCGGCCAGTGCCTGCTTCAACAGCGGCAGAATATCAGGGGTAACGATGCGGGCGGTTTGTTCAAAGGCGGTGGTGTCGAACAGCGACATAACGCCCGGTTGCGGATTCATGCGGCATCTCCCGGGCGTATTGTGAGTATGTCAACACCGGTGGGTGTCACCAGCAGGGTGTGTTCCCATTGTGCCGACAGGCTGTGATCTTTGGTGACCACGGTCCATTTATCAGGCAGCAGTTTTACGTCGCGTTTACCAATATTGATCATGGGTTCGATGGTAAAAATCATGCCCGCTTCCAGTACCAGGCCGGTTCCCGGTGTGCCGTAATGCAAGACCTGTGGATCTTCGTGGAAGATCCGGCCTATGCCGTGGCCGCAATATTCACGCACAACGGAACAGCCACTGGCTTCAGCGTGCGTTTGAATGACATGACCGATATCACCCAATTGGGCACCGGGTTTGACCAGTTCTATGCCCTTGATCAAACACTGGTGGGCAATCTCGCACAGCCGTTTGGCTTTGATGCTCGCTTCACCCACGTAAAACATTTTGCTGGTATCCCCGTGGAAACCCTCTTTGATAACGGTAATGTCGATATTGACGATATCACCGTTTTTTAACACCTTGTCGCTAGGTATGCCGTGGCATACTTGGTGATTCACCGAGGTGCAGATGGATTTTGGGAAGCCGTGGTAGTTTAGAGGTGCCGGGATGGCTTGCTGTTCATCCACAATATAGTCATGGCACAGCTGGTTCAGTGCGTCGGTGGTGACACCGGGTTTTACATAGGGCGCTATCATGTGGAGTACGTCAGCTGCGAGGCGGCCGGCTATACGCATTTTGGCAATTTCGTCGGGCGTTTTAATGGTTACAGGCATGTGATATTGTCTTTATTTTCCGTTACTTAGTATTCGATTGATGGAAGGCTGGATCGTCTGACTGGTTGTGCCGGATTGAACGATATGGTATAAAGCCGCCGCTTTTCAAGCAAACATAGTTTAACAAGGTAATGATGTTACCGTGTTAAATAACCGGGGCAGGATGCGTCGGCGCGGCAAACAGCCGCAACAGTCAAGGCTGGACTTGTCCGGTCTTGGGGTTGAGGATTCAATACAGGATGTATTGAATCCTCAGACAATACTACTTTACTAACTACTCACACCATATCGACACATACAGCAGGGTGCCCGTACCCATTATTTTTTTGGAATCGGGTTGCTGTGTGGGATAGGTGGAGGCTTAACCCATTTAGGAGATCTCCAATGGCAAAAGTGACAATGCGTCAAATGCTGGAGGCCGGTGTACATTTCGGTCATCAGGCTCGTTTCTGGAACCCCAAGATGGCTAGCTACATCTTTGGCGAGCGTAACAAAATCCATATTATTAATCTCGAAAAAACACTGCCCTTATTTAATGATGCTGTGAATGCGGTAAGCAAAATTGCCTCGCACAACGGCAAGATTTTATTCGTAGGCACCAAACGCGCCGCGCGTGCGCCGATTATGGAAGAAGCCATCCGTGCCGGCATGCCTTATGTTAATCATCGCTGGTTGGG
This sequence comes from Gammaproteobacteria bacterium, assembly GCA_031421475.1. GTDB lineage: Bacteria > Pseudomonadota > Gammaproteobacteria > SZUA-229 > SZUA-229 > JACPVK01. Next base: position 2,771 of record JANOOU010000011.1, read on the forward strand.
CGGTATGCTCACCAATTTCAACACGGTACGTGCATCGATTCGCCGCTTGAAAGAACTCGAACAAATGGAAATTGATGGCAGCTTTGAACGCATTACTAAAAAAGAAGGTTTGTTGCGCGTTCGTGAAAAAGAAAAGCTGGAAAAAACCCTCGGCGGCATTAAAGATATGAACGGCTTGCCCGATGCCATTTTTGTGGTAGACGTCGGCAACGAAAAAATTGCTGTGCATGAAGCCAAGCTTTTAGGCATACCGGTTATTGGTATAGTTGATAGTAATAATTCACCTGACGATGTTGATTATGTGATTCCCGGTAATGACGATGCGATTCGCGCCATTAAATTATTTGTTGAAGGCATGGCGGATGCCGTGATCGAAGGCAAGGCCGTGGCGATTCATGCCGCCCCGAAAGATGAATATGTAGAAGTGGGTGACAATGCTGAAGCCGCACCGGCAAGAAAAACAGCCGCTGCTGCCCCAAAGAAAAAAGCCGCAGTCAAGAAGAAAGCGGCACCCCATAAAAAATCTGCCGAAGTTGATGAATCAGCAGACGCCGGTGAAGAGTAAGAGGTGACGATGATGCAGGTCTCGGCAACGATGGTAAAAGAACTGCGTGAGCGTACCGGCTCAGGCATGATGGAATGTAAAAAAGCATTGACTGAAGCCAACGGTGATATTGAAAAAGCCGTTGATGAAATGCGTAAATCCGGTTTGGCCAAGGCTGATAAAAAAGCGGGCCGTATTGCCGCAGAAGGTTTGGTCTTTGTTGAACTGTCTGCGGATAAAAAACAGGCGGCAGTGGTAGAGGTCAATTGCGAAACTGACTTCGTAGCCGGCGGTGATGAGTTCAAGGCCTTTACCGCCAATGTTGGCAAATTGATTCTGGAAAAATCACCTGCTGATGTTGAAGCGGCTAAAACCATGAAGCTGGCTTCCGGTGTTACTGTTGAAGAGACGCGTCTGGCGATGGTTGCCAAGATGGGTGAAAACATACAGGTTCGGCGTTTTGTTTGCGTAAAAACCGATGCCAGCTTTGGTTATTATTTACACGGCACACGTATTTGCGTGCTGGTGGAAATGGCCAATGGTAATGATGATTTGCTGAAAGATATTGCCATGCACATTGCAGCCAG
>JANOOU010000012.1:0-5143 GCA_031421475.1 Gammaproteobacteria bacterium
CAGCCTGTTGAAAAACGTAGTGAGTGCAGCCAGGGTAAGGCAAAAATGGCGAACAAAGTGGCGTGTACTGGGTAGTAGGCTGCCAGGTATTTTATAAGCATAAAATGCTCGGATGGTCACATTTGTAAAAAAGGGTAATAATCCTTGTGTCATAACGATAGTATTGTTATGACGCCCTGAATACCGCCATCTTGATGTTTTCAGAGCACAAAAAACAAAAATATCATTTTTATTTTTCCCCCATTTTCAACCACTTACGAGATTGCAAATGGCGGTACATCTTGTGCCGCAAGGAACCTTTGATTTATTCAGAGGCTTCTTATCTGTTCAATACCTATCGGCAGACAGGCTATGAATCTGGTTACCTATCGTTATCAGGACATTTTAATGAATGTTGTGGCTGGGTAATTCAGGTGCACGTGTATATACTCACCAATCCGTATAATCAGGCCGCTTGGGTAGCATGGATGGATGTTTTTTTGGGTGGCAGTAGGGAAATGCAAAAGCCGAATTAACGGGATTTATTTTAAGAGGTGCAATACATGTTACCGGATACTGTCTGCCGAGTATTGTTAGCGCTATCGGTCATGCTGTTTGCCAGTACGGTGCAGGCCAAAGAGTCCTGGTCGTTTGGTGTATTGAATCAGCGTTCGATTATTGCCACCGCTGAATTCTGGAATCCGATATTGTCCTATGTTGCTCGAAATAGTGACGTAGCACTTACTTTGAGAATGGGGAGTGTGGCAGAAGAAACCACTGCCATGACGATACGGGGGGATTTCGATTTCGTTTATACCAATCATTTGTTCACGCCCGAACGCGACAAACTTGGTTTTAAATTGCTGGTGCGTTTTAACACCCCCAGTATTCGTGGCCAGATTGTTACGTTGGATGGCTCGCCCTATCGCACATTGGACGATTTGGCTGGCAAGAGCGTGGCTTTCGCCAACCCGGATGCCTTTGTCGGTTATTGGGTGCCGATGGATGCCTTGTTGCAGAAAAACATCAAGGTTAAGCCGGTGTTTTCCGGCAATCAGGAATCGGCGATGACACATTTGGCGGTGGGAGAGGTCGCAGCCGCCGGCGTGAATGACCGCGCTATGGCACAGTATTCGCGCCGCGAAGGTTTGAAGTATCGTGTGTTGTGGTCGTCTGAGCCGTATATGGATTTGGCTGTAATGGCACATCCACGCGTGCCGGCCGAGACCGTAAAAAAAATTCGCCAGGTTTTGTTAGGTATGGCGAAAGATCCTGAAGGGCTAAAAATTTTAGAAACCGTGAGTTATAAAATCAAGAGTGAAGAGACGCTAACTTTTGTCGAAGCAAACAATAGCGACTACGAGAACTATCGGATTTTTTACCGCAATACACGGGTGACTAAAAACGCACCATGAGTTTATTTGCTCATATCAGAACACGTTGGTATCGGGTGCCCTTGCTTACACGTTTGATTGGTGCTGTGGCGTTGACGGTACTACTGGCGGCCAGTGTTCGCACACTGTTGTTAATGCAAGAGATCAAGGCCAGTGTGGATGTTCGTCTGGCTGAAGAGGTTAATATTATTCGGCAGGCCATGCCACCCGTATTAATTGAATATTTGATTCGCGGCGATTATTCCTCCATCAAACCCATGCTGCAAAACCAGGTGGATGCAAGCACCAATCTAACTAGCATCCGTTGGCAAAACCATCACAGCAAACTCGTTGTATCCGATACCGCCACCCCATCTGTCCCGGTTGATCAAGCGCCCGAGTGGTTTCGACAGTATCCTGGCTTTACTCAATCTGAATTTTTGATACCACTGGAACTGGGTGGTGTCAGCTATGGCAGCCTGATGCTGGCATTCGATTTGAAGCGTGTGTTTTATCCCGGCTGGCGTTTCGTCATTAATCAGATGCGTGCGGTGGGCCTGGTCATTGTACTGGTTGCGGTGATGACGTTATTGCTGTTTCGCGGCACCCTGCGCGGCATGCGGGATTTGCAAATCGCTGCACATGATTTTCAGTATGGAAGGCTCGATGTACGTATGGCGCCGGGTGATTCTGCAGAAATCAGTGATCTGGCGGATTCGTTCAATGTGATGGCGCAAAAAATCAGCGATCTGATTCAGCGTTTGCACACTGAAAAAGAATTGGCGGAAGTGACGCTGTCATCTATCGGGGATGCCGTCATCACCACCGATGCACAAGCGCGTGTGACCTTTCTCAATCAGGTGGCAAGTTATCTTACCGGTTATCTCATGCAAGAAGCATTGGGTAAACCACTTAATGAAATATTTCATGTGGTGAATGAAGCAACGCGTGAGCGTGTCGATACACCGGTTGATGTGGCGCTGCGTGAAGGCAGAGTCGTTAAGTTATCGGATCACAGTGTCCTCATTAGCCGTCATGGCGACGTTTTTAACATCGAAGATACCGCCGCACCTATTCGTTTGCCTGATGGTTCGCTGGCCGGTTGTGTGCTGGTATTCCATGATGTCTCCGAAAAACATCGTTTGCTAAGCAAGGTGCAATGGCAGGCGGGCCATGATGCGCTCACCGGATTGCCGAATCGTACCTTACTCACCGATCGTTTCGAACAGGCGATAGCGGCGGCACGACGTCACCACCGTTTACTCGGTGTATGCCTGGTTGATCTGGATGCGTTCAAACCGGTTAATGATCGCTACGGTCATGCTATCGGTGATGCGCTACTTATTGAAGTAAGCAACCGTTTGCGTATTGCCATGCGCGCCGAAGATACGGTGGCGCGTTTGGGTGGTGATGAATTTGTATTAATACTCAATGGCGTGGGCGATGAGGAGGAAGTGCATTCCGCTGTGCAGCGCATACTGCACGCGATTTCCGCACCTTACAGCCTAGAAAGCATGACAATTAATATTTCTGCCTGCATTGGGGTTACTTTATTCCCCGTTGATAACTCCGATGCCGATACACTCATGCGCCATGCTGATCAGGCCATGTATCAGGCCAAGCAGATTGGCAGTAACCGTTATCAAATGTTTGATGTGTCATTGCACCAGGAAACCCGCGCCGGCCACAAAACACTGGAGCGCATACGCAGCGCCATGCTGCAGGGTGAGTTGTGTTTACATTACCAACCCAAAGTTAATTTGCGCAGCGGACAGGTCGTCGGTTTGGAGGCCTTAATACGCTGGCAACATCCACAAGACGGACTGGTCATGCCACCCGATTTTTTACCGCTGATTGAACAATCAGAATTGATAATAGAAATTGGAGAATGGGTCATCGATCAAACCTTGTTGCAAATCGAACAATGGACAAAGCAGGGGCAGTCCTTGCCAGTCAGCGTAAATATTGCGGCACCGCATTTTCAAAACGACAATTTTTTTGATCGCTTGAATGAATTGTTGGCGCAACACCTGACCGTATCGCCGTGTTTACTGGAAATTGAAATCGTTGAATCCGTCGCACTGGGTGATGTTACCCAAATGAGTAAACTCATCGCAACATGCCAGGGCCTGGGCGTGACGTTTTCGCTGGATGATTTTGGCACCGGTTATTCATCGCTCAATTACTTGCGGCGTTTACCGGTTGATACATTAAAAATCGATCAGTCATTTGTACGTGACATGCTTAACGACGAAGATGATCTGGCACTGGTCGAAGCGGTTATCAGCATGGCCAGATTATTTGCGCGTGAAGTCATCGCCGAAGGTGTGGAAACCGCCGACCACGGTGTGTTGTTAATGCGGCTGGGTTGCGATATTGCACAAGGTTTTGGTATTGCGCACCCGATGCCGGCAGCAGAGGTGGTGGCATGGGTACAGCAATACCGGCCTGAACCACAGTGGAAACTATGGTCAGATTTAAAATGGGATTTGAGCGATTTACCGCTGCTGGTGGCACAACACGATCACCTCGGCTGGGTTAAAAATGTATTGCGGGCCGTTGAGCATACGTATATGCCGATTAACGATTCACATCATGTCGATCATCATCACTGCAACTTTAGTTACTGGTGTAAGGGGCAAGGTAAAGAGAATTACGGCCATCTTTCGGAATTTAATGCCATCGAAGACGTGCATATTAAAGTGCATCAGCTCGGTGCAGACATCATTCAATTATGCGAATCCGGAAACATCGAGCAGGCCAGAACATTGTGCGCCGATTTATTAGATATGAAGGCGCAGATTTTCATGCGCATCAACGCCTTACAAAATGCCGTGGCTAAGGTGCAGAAAAAATCCACTTTATCAGTTTGAATGGATGATCTCTATCCGTCCCGCAATGTCTATAGTAGTCCCCCTGTTAAAGCCACAACAAACATGTCTCCAAGCCAATTCCTGCAAAAACCAACCATCTGTCTGAACCATGTGCTCATTTCCCGCGACTCAGGCTTGCCGTGTTCGTAATTTTGAGTATATTAACGGTATCGTCATGCCATATCGACGATGTTGAAGGCGCAAGCCACAGAATCTGACATGCTCTGCTTGTTTGCATGTTGGGTATTTCAAGAAACCATAAGGAGATTCAAAATGAAAACATCATTTTCTGTTGTAACTCTATCTGCCGGTATTCTGCTGGCAGTTTCTACAAGTAGTCACGCCGCATTCATTGATTTCAATACGCAGCAAAACGGTACACCCTATGTCGGTTTGGGAGATTCGTTTGTTGCGGCAGAATACGATGGAGTGGTGATACATGACAGTGATCCATCAGCCAGCATCACTTACGTTAATGAAACCAATCCGCTCAATGTGGGTACGGCAATTAATGGTTATTACGCCAATATTGGTGCGTTTGCCGATGTGCAAACCCATTTGATGCTGGATTTCTCGACCGTTGTTACCGATGTATCGTTTGATTATGCCAATCCGCAAGGTTATTTAACGGTGTCGGCATTTGATAGCGGTGGCGCTTCACTGGGTGTGTTTAATTACAACGGTGCCGGTTCGTTTGTTAATCAGGCGGGTTTTACCATGGGTGCAGGGCATGTGGATATTGCCGGTATTGGTAATATCGCCAGTCTGTTGATTGAGCCGAATTTTAACGAAGCGTTAATCTTTGATAATCTGAATTTCCATCCGGTGCCGGTGCCTGCGGCCTTGCCGTTGCTGCTGTCCGGTTTGTTGGGTTTGGGTTTGATTAAACGCCGCGTGGCTTGAGTTGTGCTGCGGAGG
>JANOOU010000013.1:0-3403 GCA_031421475.1 Gammaproteobacteria bacterium
TTCGCCTAAATTACTGGACCGCATGCGTGCCGAGATTCGAGTACGGCATTACAGTATTCGCACCGAAAAAACATATATAGATTGGGTGCGTCGTTACATTTTCTTTCATGGCAAGAAAGAACTAATCCAAATTCAGAAAACGGTTCTATGACAGCACGGCTTTTGCTTTTTCCGGGGCCGACGCGGTCGGGGTGCCCACTCTTTTTTATTTGGGCTTGGTTACTTTTTTTGCCAAGAATAAAATCAAGGGCAAAAAACTAAATCGCCGGGAGCGATTTAGAATTCGCGCAAGCAAACCCGAAGGGCGAACGCCATGGAAGGTGTTCGTCACTGACTCGCCGTTCAGGCGAAACAGGGAATTGCAAAGTCAGTAAAGACAACAAGAAACAAACGCTAATCGATTTTGGTGAAATATCCGGGTTAGTGCGAGATCTGTTCTCGTTTTCCCGTTTTATTTTCAGAGCCCCCGTTTGCATTACAACGGGGGGTTTGATTGATCCGCAATAACTATGGCGTAGCTTGCGCATCCAGGGTGACGCCCGAAAAACTGGCATAGGATCTGATGCTGATATACCAGGTGCCGGCAGTGGGTTTGGTAATCGTGCAAGACTCCGTATTGCCCGCTAAATAAGGTCGGCAATTAAAACTGCTGGTTGTGGGTTGTGAACCATAACGCACATATAAATCGGCATCACCGGTGCCACCACTCATGTTGACTTTTAATGCACTCATGGCGGTGGGTACGGCCAATGTGTAGTGCAGCCAGGCGCTACTATTGGCCGCTAAACCGGTTTTGGTGAAACCGGCACCACTCACCGCAGTACTATAGTTGGCCAGCAGTGACACGCCGGAAAATGCCGAATAGGCCTGAAGCATTACATAATAAGTGCCGGCCTGACCATTGCTGATGGTGCAGGTTTCGGCGTTGCCACTAAGATAGGGACGACAGTCATACAAACTGGTTGTCGGTGCGCTACCAAAGCGCACATGCATATCGGCATCACCACTGCCACCGCTCATGGCAAAACTCAAATTACTCGCACCGGCGGGTACTACCAGTGTGTACATCAGGCTTCCACCGGTGGTGGTGGTGAGCCCGGTAACAGTAATGCCTTTTACCAACACAGTACTGGTTGGCGGTGGTGTGACACTGGCAGCCGCTGCAATCGCTGCGGCTGCATCCACAATGCCGGTACCGCATTGACTGCACGTTGCCGGAAAAGCACGGGCGGTGGATTTGAGTGTGGTCTCGACTTCATCGGGCGTGATCGTTGGCTTCACGGCATACAACAGGGCCGCCACGCCGGCTACATGTGGTGTGGCCATACTGGTGCCCTGGTAAAAATCATAACTGTCTGCACCCGGTGTTGTCAGGCCAACATTGAGCGTGGATAAAATGCCGTTGGCAGAACCGTTGGTGACATCACCGCCCGGTGCGGCGACATCCACCACGGAACCGTAGTTGGAATAATAGGCACGGCCACCTGTACGATGAGTGGCAGCAACCACGACTACACCCGTACAGTTGGCTGGATTCGAATTACTGGCGTTGGCCGTCTCATTGCCGGCTGCAATCACCACGGTTGCACCCAGGCTGCGTGCGGTATTAATGGCATTTTGCGAAGTGGTGCTGCAGCTACCCGTGCCACCCAGGCTTAAATTCAGCACCTTGGCCGGATTGGGATTGGCCGGTACACCGGCAACCGATCCACCCGCTGCCCAGATCATGCCGTCAGCTATATCAGATAAATAACCGCCGCAACGTCCCAGTACGCGCACCGGTAATACTTTTGCTGCGTAAGCCACGCCCGCCACACCTAAATTATTGTTGGTGACAGCCGCAATGGTTCCTGCAACATGGGTGCCGTGCCAGCTGCTGTTACTCGCTGGCGAACCGGTATAACACGCGCCCGCCGGTTCCCAATCACCGTTGTCGCTGGCATCGGCATCGCGCGCATTGCCATCCTGCGCAGTGGTGATGTCCGAAATCATGTCATAACCCGGCAGAATGTTGGCGGCCAGATCAGCATGGGGCCGGTAACCGGTATCGATAACAGCGATCACCACGCCCGCACCTTGTGTACTATCCCAGGCGGCCGGTAAATTTAATCCACCGGTGGTTTCAAAATATTGCCACTGTTCGTTGTAACGGGAATCATTGGGCACAGCCAGTGGATACATTTTTATATCCGCTTCGGCATATTCCACATTGCTATCGGCCTGCAAGGCGGCAACAACATCGGTCATGCGCAGGCCGTTCTGTTTATTTTCCAACCGCAGTAATTGAGCGCCATCGGCTAATCGCCGCAGATGACGCAGATTCATGCCGGATCGTTGTGCAAGCGTAGCGAGTTGCGCATCAGACATGCTGGCGGTTTGCCCCAGGGTGGAATTATTTTTGTATTTTACAATGACACGATCAGTGTCGTCGTTCGATGGCCGGGAAGCAACGCCCGCCATAACGGCTGACGCGCTCTGGCCGGCCAAGACCGGTGTGGCGAATGAATAACAGAGTGCCGATGCCAGAACTATTATTTCTGGCAATTTGCTGCGTTGTTTAACTTGAGATGCAAACATGATGAAACGTCCTTTATTGATGGTATTGAAACGATGGTTGATTACAGGGCACCTCTAAAAATAGTAATTTTTTCGTGAGGGCAAGGAAGCACCGCGCACAGAACCGCAGTGTATAAGTGATACATGAGGATTCGAGCACGGAGCAGACGCAGCCATCGCTGAAAAAATGCATTTTTAGAGGTGCCCTACAGTTTTATTATTCCTGATGCAATCTGTTCATAACCTGATCAGGTTCTACATATTGAATATGTTGCAGTTGAGAAATTTCAGCATTCATTTTATCGATACGACTTGTATCCAGGGGTGGGTTAATCACAATAATCCACCTTTGGTCAGTGCTGTGCGGCAGCACTGAAAAGTCAGATTGAATAATGGCGTGCAGTTGTTGATTAAGCGTCTGTTTTTGTTCAGCGTTTAAAGATATATCAAACTGAATGATCAGTCTTTGCGGCGGAGTTGCCAGCACGGCAGTCATCTGCAGCAAGGCAAATAGTGCACAAAGATAAATACGGAATGGTTGCATAAAACAATACTTGTCGTCATGGCCGGGTGGATGCTGGCGAAAGAAGATACCAGCACAGATTATTACATGGCGTAGTTCCAGGCAAGCATACAGCACTGGAAAAAGTATGTTTTTTTGTCAGATAACGACTGGTTCATGTATCCATAAAATACAATGCAAAGAAATTGAGTACTGCCCGGCATTCTTGCAATGCGTGTTGATTCTGTTGGATCAAATATAAATTTGTACACCTAAAAATTTTACATTGTATCGTCGCGTATCACACCACCGGATAAGTCAGCACTATCCAGTGTGATTTGATCA
>JANOOU010000014.1:0-2166 GCA_031421475.1 Gammaproteobacteria bacterium
GCGTCATCGCCATGCGCAGGCCGGTCAGATGGCTACCGCCGTCGCGTTGCGGGATGTTGTTGGTGAAGCACTGCACGACTTCGGAATAGCTGTCGTTCCATTGCATTGCGACTTCCACGGTCATGCCTTCTTTTTCGCCGATTGCATGAAAAATTTTGGGGTGCAACACGCTTTTAGCTTTGTTCATGTATTCGACAAAACCTTTCACGCCGCCCGAATGCGCGTAGTTTTCGCTTTTGCCGGTGCGGTGATCGGCGAGCTCGATCTTCACGCCGTTATTCAGAAACGACAGTTCGCGGATGCGCTTGGCCAGAATGTCGTAGTGGTATTCGATGAGGACAAAGGTTTCGATGCTGGCCATGAAATGCACTTCGGTACCTTTACGCTCGGTGTCGCCCAGAATCTGCACCGGGCCGGTAATCACGCCATGCGCAAAATCCAACTGGTGTGCCGTGCCATTGCGCCATACTTTAACCTTGAGCCAGTCGGACAACGCATTCACCACCGACACGCCGACGCCATGCAAGCCGCCCGAGACCTTGTATGAATTCTGGTCGAACTTACCGCCGGCATGCAGTTCGGTCATCACAATTTCAAGTGCGCTACGTTTGAATTCGTCGTCGTCCTTGATGTCGGTGGGAATGCCACGCCCGTTATCCAGCACTGAAACCGAGTTGTCAGGATGAATAATCACCTTGATGTCGTCGCAGTATCCCCCCAGGGCTTCGTCAATGGCGTTATCCAATACCTCGAACACCATGTGATGCAGGCCGGTGCCGTCGGACGTGTCGCCGATATACATCCCGGGACGTTTTCTGACGGCGTCGAGGCCTTTGAGAATTTTAATGCTGGAAGAATCGTAGTTATTGTCTGCCATGGGTGTTTCCGGTTGGTTACTGCTGTTTAAGTCGTGTGAGCATTCAAATGCGCATCGGCATTACAACGTATTTAAATCCTGGCTCGCTGTCACTGGTCAACAGCATGCTGCTGTTAGCGTCAGCTAAAGACAGCGTGATGGCCTCAGCACCCAACGCGCTTAAACCATCGAGTAGATAAGTAACATTAAAACCAACATCGATCGGTTCACCCGCGTATTGCACTTCGATTTCGTCGGCCGCTTCTTCCTGCTCATTGTTGTTGCACACAATGCCAAGGGTGTTTTCGCTCATCACCAGACGCACACCGCGGAATTTTTCGTTGGACAGAATAGACGCTCGTTGTAGTGCCTGAATGACAGTTTGACGGTCCACTTTTAATTGCTTGGGTTGGTTTTGCGGGATCACCCGCTGATAATCCGGGAACTTGCCGTCGACCACCTTAGACACCAGTTCGGTATGGGGCAGTCGGATGGTGACTTGATTGGTGCCTATTTGCAGGCTCACCGGCTCATCGACATCGCCAAGCAATTTAATAAGTTCCTGCACCGTCTTGCGCGGGATGATCACTTCGCGCAGGGGCGTCGTTTCATTTTCGAGCATGGTTTCGGCGTAGCTTAAGCGGTGTCCATCGGTTGCGACCACCCGCAGCATTTTTCCGTCCAGCACTAACAGCATGCCGTTCAGATAGTAGCGAATATCTTGACTCGCCATCGCAAACTGCACCAGTTGCAATAAACGTTTAAGCGTTTTTTGCGGCAATTTGATTGCATCGCCGAGGCCGGCTGCTGTTTCCATTCGCGGGAAATCCGCCGCGGGCAACGTTTGTAACGTGAAGCGCGATTTGCCTGCGCTCACCACGACTTGTTTATCTTTGGTATCGAGCTTGAGTTTTGCCCCGTCCGGCAACGCACGCACAATGTCAAACAACTTGCGCGCGGCAACAGTGATCGCGAAATCTTCGCCACTGCCTGGGTTATCCAGTTGTGTGCTGACTTGTAATTCCAGATCAGTCGCCAGCAGGGTCAACGTGCCGGCTTTTTTTTCCAGCAGTAGATTGGACAAGATGGGCAACGTGTGCCGGCGTTCAACCACCCCCACGGTCGCACTCAAGGGCGTAAGCAGTGCGTTACGTTCAGTTTGTATTAAGAGCATTTATATATTCCTTAAAGTAATAATTAAGGCAGTCGTTTTCTGAGGATAAGAACAATTTCCCTTGTTAAACATCTAGGTGCCCAATGGTTGATCTGTGGGTAAAGCGGTTTGGAATAGGGGATGAAACGGGATAAAT
>JANOOU010000015.1:0-8204 GCA_031421475.1 Gammaproteobacteria bacterium
CGGTTTGCGCGGCGTCGTCGGCTTTATGGGCAGCGGTGGCCGCGTCGTTAGCATTGCGTGCCACTTCACGAACGGTGGCGTTCATTTCGTTCATGGCGGTGGCGACTTGTTCGGTTTCGGATTGTTGTTGGAGCAGGCTGGCGCTGGTTTGGTTGGTAACAGAGGAGGTTTCCTCGGCGGCGGCGGCCAGCTGAATCGAGGCGCCGGAGAGTTGCTGGATAGTGCTGTGAAGTTTGCTGCGCATGATGGCGAGCTGGGCGAGCACTTTTCCTGTTTCGTCATTACTGGCCGCCGGGATGTTACACGTGAGATTGCCGGCTGCGATGGCGGCGGTGATTTCCTGGACATGATTAAGGTTGCGGTAGAAGCGTTTGATGAGGGGGATGCTCAGCCCGAGAGTCAGCAACAACCCCATGCCGGCCGTCAAACCTTGCATCCAATAGCCGTGTTTGGCGGAGGCACTCAGGGCATTCAGGCTGTTCTCTGCATATTGAACGGACGCCGTCACTGTTGTGTTTACGCCTTCACGGTGCGCTTCGTAATGGCGACGAATACGTAGGGCCGATTGGCTTATACCATCCACATTATTCGACCGTATAGCGGGTATGAATTGGTTTTGTACTTCTGCCCAGAACAGGTCGGCGTGTTTGCGCTGCTCGCCTAATAGTATTGCTTTTACTGCCGGATCGAGTTCACTGAGTTCCCAGTATTCATTGCGGGTGTCGTAATCTTTTTTGAGTGAAGCGAGTTTATCGAGCAAGGGTTGGCGTGCTGCGCTATCGGCTTGTAGCAGGTCGTAAACGACCAGTTGCGCTTCAATTAAATACAGCGGTGGCGGCAAAATGTCGGCCACCACGTCCTTGCCCAGCCCCATGTTGTTTGCGGCAATTAGCGCATTGTTCTGCGAATACAGGCCGGCACCGACAATCAGTAACAGTAGGAGCAATATAGAGATCTGGTTGGTAATTAATGCTTTGCCTTGAAACATGAAAGACCATCCGTAAGGGTTGATTAGTCTTAGCTTTATAGTCGTAATTTGGCGAACTACATAGAGGGCACCTCTATAAATTCAAATAAAAATCCGTTTCTCTATCAAAATAAAATGTTCTAAAAAAAGCTTCACTTTTTTCAAAGAAATTTTCACATTTCTACAATAAAAAAAAGAAATGAATGCCTCTTTCGGGATACTTCCATTGCACCGCGCAGCAGGCGCAACTAGCCTGCCATTTTTCAGGCGCGGCGTATCACGCTTGTTCAATGGCACTAAACGGCGCATGTTGTACACTCAATTCATTAATCCAATTTTCACCGCTGCGCGTAACACGCCAATCGTGCGCACCCGGTGTCCGCCCATTGGGGCTTGGCTACCCAACACAGGTTCCACGCGTGCGCGATGTGTTCGGTAGTTTGGCGGTATGATTTTAGTTTTTTGGGCGGTTTGGTGAAATATTCAGACTAACAGCTCATGGTCAGTCGGTCTCGCGTCTTTTAACAACCTTCAGCTTTATAAACTTATTTTTTCAATCAGGAAGTCGTTAAAAACGCGCACTTTTAGTGGCAGGTATTTGCGTGACGGGTAGAGTAATGAAACCGAGCTGTTGAAATCTGTTGCTGTTACTTCGTACTCTGGAAATAAACGAATGAGCTGGCCTTGCTCCACCTCTTGCTTGACGAGCCAGCCCGGCAGTAATGCCACACCCATGCCACGGAGCATGCATTGTTTGATTGCCGGCGAATAATTAATTAAATATTTTCCGTCTATGGCAATTTTTGTCAGCACCTGGCGGGCGTCGCGGAACAACCAATTTTTTAAATCGTAACTGGTGCGCGGAAACAACAGGCATTCGTGCTGGCGTAAGGCGTCGGGTGTTTGTGGCACGCCGTTGCGTTCAAGATAGGCCGGGCTGGCACAAACGTAAAATTCCATTTTCATGAGCTCGCGCACGATGTAACTGGAGTCTTGTAATGTCCCCAGACGAATCGCCACATCCATGCGTTCGTCAATTAAATCCAGGCAGAGATCCGATAGAATAAGTTCCACCGACAGCGCAGGGAACCGCGCTGCAAATTCCGGCAGTAACGGCACAATTACTTGTTGCCCAAATCCAACGGCGGTGCTGACACGCAAGGTGCCGTGCGGTTCTTGTGTTATATCGAGCGCTGCCAATCTGGCGGATTCCATTTCATCTAGAATGACGGCCATGCGCTCAAAATATCGCAGCCCCGCTTCGGTTGGTTCCAGTTTGCGCGTGCTGCGCTGAAACAATCGAATACCCAGCTCGGTTTCCAACCCGGCTATGCTGCGCGAAATAGAGGAAGGTGCAATACCTCGCGCTTTTGCCACATCGGTGAAGCTGCGGCTGAGCATGACTTCCCGAAACAGTTTGAGTGTGTCTGTATCCATTGGTGCAAGATACGCATAAATCATGTGCAAATAAAGGTGTTTAATGTGCTCAAGTGTTTGCGTACGCTGCAACGGTTGTTTAACAACCCACAGGAACACACTTATGAACACAACAGTACCAGCCGTCCCTTCTTATCAAACCAACCTTAAAGTATTGCGCGAGCAATTAGGCGGTATGCTGCCAGCCGAGAAGCTGGTTATTTTTGATCGGGATGCCAGCGATCTCGGTAAAAAATATACGTCGCCCCTGAAAATTCAGGTCGGCAATCAAGCGCCATCTTTTGTTTTGCCCAACCATCAGGGCGCATCCATCAAGCTGGCGGATTTGCTACGGGCCGGTTCCGTGGTGTTAACGTTTTATCGCGGTATGTGGTGTCCCTATTGCAATCTGGAACTTAAAAATCTTCAAAGCATTTTGCCGCGCATCAAAGCAGCCGGTGCGAATCTTGTGGCTATTTCTCCCATGAAGCCCGATTCGTCAAAAGACATGCAGCTGCAAAACGCATTGGATTTTAATATTTTAAGTGATGTCGATAACGCTGTAGCACGCCAATATACAACCGTGTTTCAAAATCCAGAATCATCCATTAAAGCCATGGCCGATCTGGGTTATGACTTTTATTCGTTTTATAACAGTCGTACCGGTGAACTCGCGGTGCCGGCGACGTTTGTTATCGGCCAGGATGGCAAGGTGCTGTTCGCCCAGTCTGCCGGTGGTGATTATCGGCAACGTATCGAACCCCAAAAAATTCTGGATGCGCTGGCATAACGCTGGCATCACCCATAGTTGGCCAGGTATTGGGAACCCTGCGCCAACGCCGGTAAGTTACCGAGATTGGGTCATAATCTTGGATCTAAGCGGGTGGTCCCTATAACAATAAGGATGGTGAGACTCACCTGCCTGTAACCATAAGCCCGGATTTTCCGGACCGGTGTGCTGCTCTACTTGCTACTGCGCGCTGCCGCAGGCAAAATGCGCCCCTGATTTCTGATTCGTTCTACACCTCAAGGGGATACACATGAAACTCATTTTGTTAGGCGCACCGGGTGCAGGCAAGGGTACGGTCGCTAAATTGTTAACGCAGCTCGATGGCTCGGTACAGATTTCCACGGGCGATATTTTACGCGCGGCGGTTGCAGCGGGCACCGAGCTGGGCAAAAAAGCCCAGGCTGCGATGAAGGCCGGTGATCTGGTTTCCGATGATTTGATCATGGGTATTATGGGTGAGCGTCTGAAAGAGGCCGATTGCAAAAACGGTTATTTGCTGGACGGTTTTCCACGCACTATTCCTCAGGCTCAAGCGCTGAAAATACTGCTGGCTAACATGGGCGAGAAGCTGGATTGCGTGGTTAACATTGATGTGGCTCGCACAATTATTCTTGATCGTTTGACGACACGTCGTACCTGCACCTCGTGCAATGCCATTTACAACACCAAATCCAATCCGCCGAAAAAAGCCGGCGTGTGTGACAAATGCGGTGGCCCGGTGGTACAGCGTGAAGACGAAACCGAAGCGGCGATCAGCAACCGCTTGGATGTTTACAATGAAAAAACAGCACCGCTGGCTGGCTACTATGAAAAAGAAGGTTTGCTGATGACGGTGAATGCCACGTCATCAGAAGTTGTAATTGAGGCGATCAAAAAACGTATCGGCAAGAAATAAACCAGCGGAAGGTTTAACGAAACCCGGCAGTTTTAACTGTCGGGTTTTTTTGTGGGCTTGTTGGTAGCGGTAGTCATGTTCTGGATACGCACAAACATTTCAAATTCGTCTTGCGGCATGGGCTTGCTAATGAAATAACCTTGCACCAGATCGCAACCCAGTTGTGTCAACCGTTGTTTGGTTTCATGGTTTTCCACGCCCTCGGCTGTCACAATAAGCCCCAGGTTGTGCGCCAGCTCTATGGTGGAACGTACGATGACTTCGTCATCCGGATCATGGATCATGTCGCAGATAAAAGAACGATCAATTTTTAACTCAGTCACCGGTAATTTTTTTAAACGGCTCAAAGATGAATAGCCGGTACCGAAATCATCAATGGATAACTTTATGCCGAGGCTGTGGATTAATGCCAGGGTTTCGGCCAGGCGTTCATATTCTGATAAAAACAGATTTTCTGTAATCTCAAATATCAACAATTCACCATTTTGTTTATAGGAGACCAGCTCATGCAGGGTGTGCAGAAACATGGGGTTCATTAAGGTGATGGTTGAAATATTCACTGCAATTTTGATGTGAAATCCCTGGTGCAACCAGAATTCGGCCTGCTGTAAAGCGACTTCAATAGCCCAATAGGTATAACGATCGATCTGCCCGGATTGTTCCAGTGCATTGATGAACAGTGATGGCGGAATCTCACCACGTGTCGTATGTTTCCAGCGCCCCAATGCTTCGGCGCTGACTATTTCACCCGTAAGCAGATCGGTTTTTGCCTGATAGTACAATTCAAATTGTTGTTCATCCAGGGCTTTGCGTAAATCGCTGGTCAGCGTGAGCTGGTTTAAGGATGTATGGGTGTCGTCGGGATTGAATAGGGCCACACCACGTTTGTTTTGCTTGGCGGTGTACATGGCAATATCAGCGTGTCGCATCAGTGTGCTGCTGTCTTGTCCATGCTGTGGATAGGCTGCAATACCGATGCTGGCACTGACAAAAACATCGGTATGGTTTATTTGAAATGAAGCATCCAGTTCGGCCAGTAAACAGCGTGCACGTTCCAATGCCAGAGTTTCGCTGGCTTGAGGTACGATTAATACAAACTCATCACCACCGAGTCGGCTAAAGGTTTCGTTTTCTTTAAGGCAGGCGGTAATTCTTTGCGCAATTTGCTTGAGTAGCTGATCGCCCTGATCATGCCCCAGTGCTTCATTAATCTGTTTGAAATTATTCAGATCGATTAACAATATAGCGAGGCTGCAATTTTGCCGGTTACAACTGGCGATATGTTGTCCGAGACGATCGTGAAACAGTGACCGGTTGGGTAGGGAGGTGAGCGGATCGTATAACGACAACAGCTCCAGTTCCCGATTACTATCGGAAAGCTGGCGGTTCATGCGTTCGAGTCGCGCCTGGTAATCGGTCATTAATTGACGGGTGGCATCGATTTCTTCAACCGCCATCGCGTTTTCAATGGCGATGGATACCACGTTGGCAAACAGGGATAGCAGACTCAGATCGCGCTGGTCAAAATCTTTTGCACCTTGTTTGTTGATGCCCGCGATGCCGCCGAGAAAATGTTTGTTGCTCTGCAAGGGTACAAGAATCACCGAACCGGCTTCTTTTTCCCATAAGTTACGTTCCACATCGGATAGTTCTTTGAGCACGCCCCGCCACCAGGGGCGTTTATTGCGCCATACCCAGCCGCAGATGCCAGAATCCAGTGGTAATGATTTATTTAGAATTTCGTGGGCGTTTTTACCGGCAGCACCGCGGTAGGTGTAGGTTTCAAGGTTTTTATCGAGTATGGGTATGAGCAGTGTTTCGGCCTGAATGAGTTCGCGAGCACGCTCAGCGACCACACCGTAGAGTTTTTGCAAATCAAACAGTGTACCGATTTCACCGAATGTGCGCTGCAGGAGTTCAATATCCGTTTCGCGGTCGTGCAGCCGCAATTGCAGTTCTTTTATATTCATATTGTTCTTTGATAGCTACGCTGGTGCCAAACAACGGGGCGGCAGTGGCTTTACGATTCTAGCAGGGGATTTACCATCTGCCGACATATTCTTTCATGAATGCTTCCGGGGGGATAAAAATGGCCTGGCGCCCTTTTTGAACAGCGTGGCGGAGGCCGAATGTTGGGATTCAGGACAGAAGTCTTGTTTGCGTAGGGAGCCGCTGAATAAGTAAAAGCAATTATATTGTAGGGTGCCAGAATTCAATTTTGGGTGCAGCGCATCCGCCGAATATCCTGGTGGATGCGCTACGCCCAAAATTGAATTCCGGCACCCTACGAGACTTAATCGGAGCTTCCTTAGCGTCAGCTTATTAATAAATAAATCAGTAGCAGATTGATGATGAACAGGGTTGTAGAAATAACCTGCCATACGCGCAGCGGATTTTTTTCCAGCAATGGAATATGCTGCTGCATAAAATTTTCGTTAGGGTGCGTTAAATCATGAAAAAACTCTGAACTGGTTTCGTAACGTTCACCCTGCACACTTCGTACACACTTTGCCAACGCGCCATCCAGCCACAATGGGATCATCGGATTTAAACTAATAGCGGGTATGTAACGTAATTTGTTTATATTTTTCCAGTTGATGTTCTTGGTGAGTAGTTCGCCATAGGGGAATTTACCGGTGAGCATTTCATAGGTGATCACGCCCAGTGAAAACAAATCGGATTGATCATTGGCGGCCAGGCCGAGTAAATATTCCGGTGCGGTGTATTGACGGGTGCCGAGTAATTCCATGCGTTCCACAGGCGAGTGTATTTCGGCAATACCGGCTACTTTTATCGAACCGAAATCAATTATTTTTACCACGCCTTCGTTATTGATCAGGATGTTGTCGGGTTTTAAATCACGATGCAGCATTTCCATGCGATGTATGGCGCGTAGTCCCTGAATAATTTGTTCAACTATCCGGGTGACGGTGGAAATTTCGGGCACGGGATGGGTGTTGATCCACTCCGCTAAAGTCGGGCCTTCAATATATTCGAGTAAAAAATACATGTAATGACGTGGCCGCTGCAATTCGTAAGTCACCTGAACATTGGGGTGATAAATACGTTTGCCTGCCCACTCTTCCATGTAAAAGCGTTCTATGTAGGCCAGGTCGTCGCTGAAATTAACCGAAGGTGTTTTCATCACCATGAGTTTACCGGTTGCAATATCGGCTACCAGATAAATCTGGCTGCGTGAACTGGCATTGATTTCACGAATGATTTTATAACCATCAATCTCCATGCCGGGTTCGAGTTCGGGTGGAAACGGTAAACGTGTGAGTTCGTTGTAAACTTCGTTGGCGCTGCGACTGGGTAGGTCTTCGATGCGAATGATCTGGCAAGTAACATTGTCCTGGCTGCCCTGCGTAAGCGCGCGTTGCACAATACTGTGGCAGATGTCGTCTGCCGGGATGGTTTGGCTGAGTAATTGTTTGAGGGTGGCATCCTGCACAAAGTCATGCACACCATCGGTGGTCATGATAAAGACATCGGCCACTTCTACATCCAGTGTTTTGTAATCTATATCCAGATGTACATCTATGCCCATGGCGCGCGACAAATAATTTTGCGATGTGCCTACCCATACACGATGATCCTGTGTGAGCTGCTCCAGCGTGCCCTGGCGGTAACGGTAAATACGCGAATCACCGGCATGAAAAATATGGGCCGTGGTGGATTTGAGAATCAGTGCGCTGAATGTTGACACCATGGATTTGGCTTGATCATCACGGCTTTTGCTATAGAGCCAGCTATTGAGCGCGGTGAGCACCTTGGCGCCGGATGTTTTAACGCTCCAGGATTCGGCGGTGCTGTAATAATCGCTGAAAAATCCTTTGACACAATATTCGCTGGCTTCTTTGGGTTGCTGGCAGCTACCCATGCCATCGGCTATGACCGCGGCTATGCCTTTGCTGTCGAGTAGGCTATCGCGTGGGGTGTAAACGCCATAGGAATCTTCGTTTTCGGCCTTAACGCCTTTATCTGAACTTTGGCCAATTGTGATAATAAGTTGTGACATGGTGATTATTCGCAGCTTGTTGCATAACGCAAATATTTATATTTTTTTTGGGCGTTTTTCAACAAGTTGTTAGGGAGCCTCTGAATAAGTTTGGGGAGCTGATTTGCGAGGCAGA
>JANOOU010000016.1:0-3332 GCA_031421475.1 Gammaproteobacteria bacterium
TCTGAGAGCGCTGGCCTTGTTTGGTACTGTCGTGTAATGGAAAACAACTAAAAGATACGTCATGAACCAACGTCTCAGCCACATCGTACGCGATCCAGCATTCTGGGTGATTTTGCCAATGGCATTGGTGATCACGCCTCACTTGCCGCGACTACCAATATGGATGCCTGTGTTAGTGGTATTCTTATTTTCTGTACGTCTGGCTGCAGTATTATACCCGCGTATAATGCCAAGGAAATTCTGGCTGTTTGTGATTGCGATGTTTGTCTCGGCAGGCACCATAATGCATTACGGCACCGTGTTCGGCAAAGTCGCTGGTACAGCTGTTTTAATCTGCCTGCTCGGCATTAAATTACTCGAAAGCCGCAACACGCGTGATTACATGCTGCTTATTGCATTGAGTTTTTTTATTATTGTTACCAATTTTCTCTTTACTCAGAATATACCTACAGCTGTTTACATGTTATTCACCGTTGTAGTATTGATAACCAGTTTAATCAGCCTGCAACAAGGCACAGCAAATCTCGATCTGGGCCGGCGAGTACGCATTGCCTTTAAATTAGTTGCGTTTGCTCTACCTCTAATGCTGCTTATGTTTATTTTATTTCCGCGAATTTCCGGGCCATTATGGCATCTGCCGGATGATGCCCGCAGTGGCCGAACCGGTTTAAGCGACACCATGACACCCGGTGATATTGCACAACTTATACAATCGGACGATATTGCATTTCGTGTTGCGTTTTCTGGCGTCAAACCACCTCAGGAAAAACTATACTGGCGCGCCGTTGTACTCTGGTATTTCGATGGCCGCAGCTGGGAGCAAGGCAAACAAAATGAAAATCCGTACCCGACGCTGGAAGGCACCGGCCAGCCTGTGAGTTACACCATTACCCTCGAACCACATGACAAAACCTGGCTGTTTGCACTGGATATGCCGCTACAACCACCCGCCAACACACAGTACACCAACAATTTTTTATTACGCAGTAACAATCCCATCAACTCACTTTACCGTTACAGCCTGCAATCCTATCTCGACTATCGCATTGAATATGAATTGGCGCGCTGGGAGAAAAGTGCCGGTCTTAAGATCCCGCAACACAGTAATCTGCAAAGTGTAAAACTGGCGCAGCAGTGGCGCACACAATTTGTTCAGGATGAAGACATAGTACGCCATGCATTACGACAATTTAACCACGAAAATTATGTTTACACCTTGCGACCACCACTGACGCTCAGTAACAACCCGGTTGATGAATTTTTATTCGAAACCCGTCGCGGATTTTGTGAACACTATGCAAGTAGTTTTACCTTGTTAATGCGTGCAGCCGGCATCCCGGCGCGTGTGGTACTGGGTTATCAAGGCGGCACCGTAAATCCATTGAACAATATACTCACTGTGCGCCAAAGTGATGCCCATGCCTGGTCGGAGGTATGGTTACAAAATCGGGGCTGGGTACGCATCGATCCAACCGCGGCCGTTGCGCCGGAACGGGTGGAGAAAAATCTGGAATCTGCTCTCGGTGCTGACGAAATACGTCCGCTGTACATGCATCTCGACAACAGCATGTTAAGGCAGCTACGTTTTTATTGGGATGCGGCAGACAACCGCTGGAAGCAATGGGTAATCGGTTACGGACCAAAATTGCAACAACAACTCATGCAGGCATTATTTAACCGCAATATGCATTACAGTGAATTAACATTGATACTGATAACGGGCGTAGGCCTAACGACGTTACTACTGGCTTTGTTGTCATTCCGATCAAATTCCTCTACAGAAACCGATCCGGCACAAAAACTTTATAACCGGTTTTGTGCTCGCCTCGCCAAACATGGCATAACACGCGCCAGCCATGAAGGGCCACTAGAATTTGCACAACGCGCCGCGGTACGTTTCCCAGAACAACAACACCGTATTGAGCTAATCACAAAAATTTATATTAACAACCGCTACCGTTCCCGCCATTTACCGGAGCAACTGAAAAATATGCAGCAGTTAATTCAGAAATTGAATTTTTCGCGCTCCTTCTAAAATTACACGCCAATCGGTTTATTCAGCGCCATAAAAAAGCGGGCCACGGCCCGCCTTTTTATGAATGCACTACCCATTAACACACCGGGCTAATTAGCTGCCTGCCGCATCAGTGCAAAGCACTTAACAAAAGCATTCGCCAGGTGCGCATTTTTGATCATGGCTGCGTAGTCACCTTTTTTGAACTTGAGCTTGCGCGAGGTATAGGCCAAACCCAGCCTCATCAAGCCAGGGGGTTTTTCCAACAGCTTCATCCACTCGGCCGGGTCGGCACGTAAATCCCAGATGATAATTTCACCATTCGGTGGTCCCGCCTTTATCACCTGCCCATGAGTGATGGTCAACACACAACGCGGATGTTCTTCAGCGTCCAAACCAAACGCCACTACCGAACTAAAACCAATACTGGCCAGCTCATCTGCTATACCCTGCGGACCGTTCCACACGTCCTGATAACGCCTTGCCCAGTCACTTGAAAACAATTCCGACATCTTGAGTCTCCAGCCTTATACGCGATTTATGCGTCCATCAATATTTTGAAAGTGAAAATTAGCAGAAAACGTGACGGATTTCTACGTAACTCGTGTAAGGGATCTGTTTTTCAAGCTGTGAAGGGATTATCGAAGCATGGTTACCGAGGCTCCGTGACAACGTCCTCGGTCAATTTTTTAGTGGATAAAATGCGGATTCCAGCCCACTACAGCCAGCATAATAAAGAAGCCAACCACATAGGCCAACGCGACATGCCAGCCGTGTTTCACCCAGCCGACAACAGACCGGGCTTCTGGAAACAGATTACTCAGCGCCACACCGGCCGAGGAGCCAAACCAGATCATAGAGCCACCAAAACCCACGGCATAGGCCAGTACGCCCCAGTCATAACCATCCTGGGTCAGCGCCAGGGCAGTCAACGGAATGTTATCGAATACGGCGGATACAAATCCCAAACCAAACGCTGTCTGCCAGGAGGCTTCAGGTAATCGCTCCACTGGCATCATTGATGCGCACAGCACCAGCGACAACAGAAACACACTGCCGCGAAGCGCATCCGGCAATAAACGCCACTCCACTTTACGCAACGGCGATGCCAGCACTATCGCCAGCCACACGGCCACACCTAAGAAGGGGAAGACAGCAGCCATCTCCGAGAAATGCGTATTCACCACCACGTTGGTGACGATAGCGGCGAGTAGAATCCACACCACTATGCCAATACGCATCCAGTCAATCTGCTGGCCAGCGCTGTTATCACGGCAAATCGGCTGATAGGCGTGTTGCTGACGTGCTGCAAACACAC
>JANOOU010000017.1:0-2109 GCA_031421475.1 Gammaproteobacteria bacterium
CCGAATTCAAAGAGAGCATGAGTGCCATCGAAGAAATTCGTGCCCCGTTTGAAAACAAAATTAAAACCCTGAGCACGGCTGAAATTTTGGCCGACGATGAACTGAGTAATTATGTAGTGCGTTCCGCCAAAGTATTGTTTGGTGATAACTGCGCAGCCTGCCATGGCGCAGGTGGACAGGGCAATATTAATTACCCGGTACTGGTAGATGATGACTGGTTATATGGCGGTTTAATTCATGACATTGAAACCACTATTAGCGGTGGCCGTCAGGGCGTGATGCCGGCGCAGGCGGCCACCGTCAGCGCAACAGAAATTGATACACTGACGAATGCCATCATTGCCGGCACGGTAGCCAGCGAACCTTTGTTTACTGAAAAAGGCTGCATCGGTTGTCACGGTGTCGACGCCAAAGGGGTGAGCTTCATGGGCGCTGCCAACTTAACCGATGGCATCTGGCGTTTTACATCAGCTGATCAACTGGCCAGCGTTAAATACACCATTATTCACGGCGTAAACGATGCCAGCGACAACCTAACACGCAATGCTGTAATGCCAACATTTGGTGGCGGTAAATTGAGCGACACCGAGATTAAAAAACTCGCCGTGTATGTGCACAAACTGGGTGGCGGCGTACCAGATGCTGTCATAACGGCGGAACCGCTTGTTGAAACTCTGGCCGATGAAGAGCAGCGCAGTAACCCGTGAACAACCCGATTACCCCCGGCATCAACCAGCAACAAGTCGATGCTTTATACGAAGAGGCGGGTTACTGGCATGTTAATACTGGTAATGACGTTATTCACAGCAAACGCATGCCGGGAAAATACCGCACCTTAAAATGGTATACCGCATCGGTCTGGCTTATTTATTTTCTGATACCGTATCTGCGCTGGGGCGATCGACAAGCCGTTCTTTTCAATATACCCCATCGCCAGTTTTTTATTTTCGACATCACCATCATGCCGCAGGATGTGTGGATGCTGGCCATGGTGTTATTATTTTTCGCCATTCTACTCGCCGCCGTCACGTCCATTGCCGGCCGTGTTTTCTGTGGTTATTTTTGCTTTCAAACCGTCTGGACCGATGTCTTCACCCTCATCGAAGAAAAACTCGAAGGCACACCCGCACAACGTCGCAAATTTAATGAAGAACCGATCAGCGTTCGCAAAATTCGCATCAAGGCTATTAAACACACACTCTGGTTATTAATTGGCGCGCTCACCGGTTTATCCTTTACCGCCTGGTTTACGGACGCCTATCAACTGTGGATTGATTACTTCACCCTCAACGCACACCTGTCTGCCTACATTACACTCATCATGTTCACGATTGGCACGTATGTATTAGCCGGATTCATGCGCGAGCAAACCTGTTTGTGGTTATGCCCCTACGCACGCATACAAAGTGTCATGTATGACGCCGAAACCATTTTACCCACCTACGATATTCACCGCGGCGAACCGCGTGGAAAATTAAAAAAAAATCAGCCAACTGAAAATAAAGGCGATTGCATTGATTGCAATCAGTGTGTGGCCGTGTGCCCTACCGGCATCGATATTCGACACGGCCAGCAAGACGGTTGCATTACCTGCGCCCTGTGCCTGGATGCCTGTGATTCGGTGATGGATAAAATCAATCGCCCGCGTGGCTTGATACGGTATGCCTCACTGGATGAAATAAATGGCAAATTACAACTACCCCTACAGAAACGGCCTCGCATTCTGGTTTATTTTGCAACCATGGCCTTTGCCGTCGTCGGTCTGTTATATGGCTTGACACATCTGGGCACGTTTGACTTAAAAGTACTGCACGAACGTCAACCCTTATTTGTTCTACAGAGTGACGGCACGATTCAAAATAAATACCAGTTAAAAATATTTAATAAAACCGACCAGGATATGCATATCAGTATTCACGTAGACGGCCCTGAAGGCATGGTCACACAAGGTATCAAACTAAAAACAAAATTACCGGCCAGTAAATTAAGCAGTTTCACCGTGTTTTTACGTATACCTAAAGAAAATATCAAACGCGACAGAACACCTGTTACATTCAAGATAAATTCATTCGAAGAATTTGAAGATAGTATCGAATACGAGAGCATGTT
>JANOOU010000018.1:0-11840 GCA_031421475.1 Gammaproteobacteria bacterium
GATTGCCGGAATCCAGATCACAGGGACGTGACGCCGCTCACCCTCCATGGATTCTCGGTCCCGGCAATCCCTGCCGGGACGACGACGTATTCTTAACGTGCCGGTATGGGTGTATATCCTTTTCAAGTGTTCCGGTAGTATGTAATAACCAGAACTGTCTTGTTACAAAAAATCTATCCTTATTATTTGTTTTACCAATCTGGAGTCTGTATGTCGCAGCAGGACACACCCAATACCATATATCTCAAAGACTATACGCAACCGGCGTACTGGATCGATACTGTTAATTTACATTTTGAGATAGGAGATGAAACACGTGTAGTAGCTGAAATGGAATTTCGTAAGAACACATCTGTAGAAGGTCATCATGTGCTGGAGCTACACGGCGAACAGCTGCGACTAGGTGCTATTCTGCTCAATGACCATGCGCTGGCCAATGGCCAGTTCAGCGTTGATGAGGGCAGGCTGTTAATACCGGATGTGCCTGATCAATTTACCTTGCAAATAGAAACTTTTATCAAGCCTGTTGATAATAAATCGCTTGAGGGGCTTTATAAATCCAGCGGTAATTTTTGTACACAGTGTGAAGCGGAGGGCTTCCGAAAAATTACGTATTATCTGGATCGCCCGGATGTCATGGCAAAATTCAGTACAACTATTATTGCCGATAAAATAAGCTGCCCGGTGTTGTTGTGCAACGGTAATCTGGTTGACTCGGGTGACATGGATCATGGCCGTCACTATGCTGTTTGGGAGGATCCTTTCAAAAAACCCTGTTATTTATTCGCACTGGTCGCCGGTAATTTGCAGTGTGTGGACGATCACTTCATAACCCTGTCGGGACGCAAGGTTGCGCTGAAAATATTTGTTGAAGCACATAATGTTGACAAGTGCGAACATGCGATGCAGTCATTGAAAAAAGCCATGGCGTGGGATGAGCAAAAATATGGCCGCGAATACGATCTGGATATTTACATGATAGTTGCGGTGGATGATTTCAATATGGGTGCCATGGAAAATAAAGGCCTGAACGTGTTCAATTCAAAATTTGTTCTGGCCAAACCCGAAACCGCTACCGATATGGATTTCATTAATATTGAGGGCGTCATCGGCCATGAATATTTTCATAACTGGAGCGGCAATCGCGTTACCTGTCGTGACTGGTTTCAGTTAACCCTGAAAGAAGGCTTGACGGTATTCCGTGATCAGCAATTTACAGCCGATATGAATTCGGTGGCCGTTAAACGCATTGATGATGTGAATGTATTACGTACCCGCCAGTTCACTGAAGATGCAGGGCCTATGTCGCACCCGATACAGCCAGCGTCCTATGTTGAAATTAACAATTTCTACACGGTGACGGTATATAACAAAGGTGCCGAAGTGATTCGCATGATGCATACCCTGCTGGGTGAAACCGCATTCCGGCAAGGCATGGATTATTATTTTGCAACCTATGATGGCCAGGCTGTTACCACTGAAGATTTCGTAACCTCACTTGAACATGCCAGTGGTCGTGATCTTAAACAATTTCGCCGCTGGTATCATCAGGCGAGCACACCGGAAGTCAGCGTCACGGGTCAATATGATGAAAAGAAAAAATCCTATAAATTTACGATAAAACAAACGTCTGTCAATGAGCATAACAAGGCGTTCCACATACCCGTGCAAGTTGGCCTGATCACCAAAGACGGTACCGAGCTGGTTCATGCATCACGTTTGCTCGAACTCACCAAAAACGAGCATGTTTTTGAAATAGAAAATGTAACAACACCGGTAGTACCATCTGTTTTGCGTAATTTTTCTGCGCCGGTTAAATTAACGCTGTCATTATCAAATGACGACCTGGCGTTCTTGATGGCGCATGATACAGATGATTTTAATCGCTGGAATGCCGCCCAACAGCTGGGTGTCATGGTGTTGCTACACATGATTGAAGTTTACAAAAAAGGCCATCCCGAGAAGTTACCGGCCGCTTATCTCGCGGCTTTTGGCAATGTGTTGTCTGCAAGCGATGCTGACAAAGCGCTGATAGCCAGAATGCTCACCCTGCCTGACGAAGATTATTTGGCGGAGCTTATGCCTTATGCAGACGTCGATGCGATACATCTAGTTCGTGAAGCAGCCTGTTATGAAATAGCCGAAAAATTTCAGGCAATATTCCTCAGGGTATTTACAGACAATCAGCAAGCAGCCTATAAATTCGATGCGGAGTCCATTGAAAAACGCAGCATTAAAAATTTATGCTTGGCATATCTGGCAAGATTAAATACTGTTGAGACACGCAAGCTGGCAGTTGAGCAATATTATGCCGCACACAATATGACCGACCAAATGGCGGCACTGTGAGCACTGGTGCACAACGAGTGTGATGAGAAAATTGACGTGCTGCAGCATTTCTATCAAACCTGGAAAAAGGATTCACTGGTCATTGATAAATGGTTTAGTGTGCAGGCGACAGCCAGTTTGCCCGCTACCTTGAACCAGGTCGAAAAATTGTTGAATCATGAAGCCTTTAATATGACTGTGCCTAATCGTGTGCGTGCCCTTATTGGCGCATTCACACAGGCCAATCCGGTTTATTTTCACGAATCGACCGGGCGGGGCTATCGCATTCTCGCTGATGTGGTTATGAAATTAAATGCGATAAATCCACAAATAGCCGCACGCCTGGTGTCACCCTTAATTCAATGGAAACGGTTTGATGCCTCGCGCCAGCGTTTAATGAAAGCGCAGCTGGAACATATTGCGGCGCTGCCGAATTTGTCGCGCGATGTGTATGAAATTGTGAACAGAGGATTGAATGCCTGATGCATACGGTTCTTTAATGAATCGTTCCGATGTGGAGATGGCGTAAATTGTAGGTCCGATTAGCGCAGCGTAATCGGACGCATGATTACTTATTGACACGTATACAATACAGTATGCAGACAGGCTAGTTATTTTGTGCATTGATCTTGAAAGGCACTTGGTATTTTTGAATTGAATCTTCTGTAATATTACTGTAACAATTTTATGGTATGTGAGTTTGGTGTTATGTAACCACGGTGGTTAATGGTGATAAATAACTTTCGTCCGTGTACGCTGCGCAAATAGGATCTACGCTCGCTACTTTAATAAGTCTATAAATCGTTTCGAATTGTAATCACATAGCGGTATTAATTATTCAGTTGTCGTAATACTTTACTGTTTACAGAAATATTCCGATCTTTGTTTCAGCGTAATGTTATAAGTTGTTGAATATTAATGCATCTATTTTTAATGGCTTGTGTCTTGCTCAGGTCATGAGAGTAATAATATAAAGAACATGGAGTGTAAAATTGATCAACAAATCCAGGCCCTATTTATTTCAAATTGTAAATTCGTCTAGATTGACCAATTAAAGGTTACAGATTTCTTTACCATCCCACCTCTTTTATTATTGAGTTGTAATTCACTTTTTTTAAAGATAATCAATATAACCGTGCATTTATTTTTTGTGATGTGGATGTTAGCTCATAGTCATAATTGTGCTGTACGCTACGTATAAATATTATAGAGGAGATAAGACAATGCCAATATCTAAAATGAAGTTGTTTCTTGTGACCGGACTCATTGGGTTTACGTTGTATAGTTTTTCTGCATTTGCAGCGGAAAAATGGCGAACCGGCTATTATGCGAATCAAGAACCTTTTTTCAGTAATCTGCCAATCAGTGAAATTCCATGGAATCAGTATACACATGTCATTCAATCGGCAATTGTTCCGATTAGAACGGGTGAAGTAACGAATGCAGCAGGTGTTGTTGTGCTTGACGGTGTTCCAGGGGTGGATGCGTCGTTTTATAAGATTATTTATAAAGATGAAGTTACACAAATTACTACTGATAATGCGGCGTTATTTGTGAATGCCAAGAATCGCTCCAATACTAAAGCGTTGGTGTCATTGATAGTTGGTAAAGATCAAGCGATTACCATGGATATGAACACTAAATCAACGACAAATAATAATTCAGCGTGTCAAAATCAAACCAACGTCGACTGTTTTGTTACGGCAGTGGCGAAATTTGTAACCGATCATGGTTATGATGGCGTTGATATCGATTGGGAAAATAACGTTACATTGGATCTATATACTGCCCAATTTCCTGGCCTGATGTGTAAATTAAGAGCGGCATTGCCGTCAAAAGTTATTACAGTAGCCGCACAGGTAACTTATAAATATGTATATATTAAGCAATGCGACGATGGTGCGTTCGTGTATGACAAAATAGATCAAATAAATGTCATGAATTATGATCAGGATACGACCTTAACAGGCGGTAAACTATCGCCTATTTCATGGTTCAACAGCGCTGTGAAATTGACTCCGTGTTCGGGGAATTGTGATACACCTCCCTATCCGGCGCAACCTTTTATGTACGATCATTCCCCCAGTGCAAACGTCTATGGAACGAACAACTGGACTCAAGATGAAAGTATGTGGAACCTATATGATGCATACATAATTAAGATACCGCGGGGCAAGCTAGGCCTCGGTGTTCCGTTTTATGGGTGGATAAAACAAGCTGCGCAACTGAACAGCAATGTTGGTATCTATGCGCCGAGGCAGGCATACGTTATCACAACTCCAGCTACTAGCAATATTCCAACCACTGGTGAAATCAGAACACAAATATCGTATAAACAATTAATAACAGGAGAGGTTGATCCGTTAACAGGTACCATAATGTCAAAATTGAATAATGGGACTTTGGTTCCCTATTATTGGGGTGATGCCAATAATAGAGATTGGGATGTTGACCAAAAGGCGCCTTATATTCAATATAATATTAATGCGCCATTTGATAGCAGTAAGTCTATTGCCAACAATAATGCATTTGTTAGTTATACCGATCCACAACAGATACAGGAATCTATCAAGTTGTTAAATGAAAAACAGCTTGGCGGTATGATGACGTTTGCGTTGAATCATGAATATATTGCAAGTGAATCGGGCGATGCACGTTATCCCTTAACGACGGCGATGAATGCGGACTTGTCAGTCGCTATTAGTGGACCCACTGCAGTTTCACTCAATAGTGTAATGACTTACACAGTAACTGTGACGAATAATGGACCCAGTCAGGCTGTGGGTGTGATGGTGAATGTTAATGACACCTCATGCGCGCTTACTTTTCCAACTTTGCCAACATTGCCGCCTTTAGCAATTTTAGATAGTGGCACGAGTGCAACTTGTTCGATAACAGTCATTGCAAATAATGCGGGTACATTTTATCAAACCGCAAAAGTACAGGGTGATGGGTACGATCTAAATTCCATCAACAATATGGCCACAGCCACTACAACTGTGTCTAAGTTCAGCCAATCTATTACCGTGACGACACCTCCACCGCTCAGTGCCAGCTACGGAAGTTCATTTAATGTTGGAGCCACAGCGAGCTCTGGCCTACTGGTTTCATTCACTGGTGCTGGTGGATGCGCAATCTCGGGTAACACCGTAACAATGACCAGTGGCTCTACGCCTTGTGAAATCAATTATGATCAGGCGGGCGATAATAGTTATGCTGCTGCTCCTCGTGTAACCCAAACGACAGGCGCAAGCCCCATTACGCAATCAATTACGTTTGGAGCACAAACCACCAGCACTCGTGTCTACAGTGCGGGCACCATCTTTGCTATCAGCCCTATTGCGACAACAACGTCCGGATTGGTTGTTGCATACAGTTCTGCAACTGTAGATGTGTGTACGGTATCCGGTACCACCGTGACAATAGTGGCAGTGGGTACTTGCACACTGGCCGCCGATCAGGCAGGTAACACCAACTACAGTGCGGCGGTGCAAAAGACACAAAGCGTAACGATCTCCAAGGCAAGCCAGACGATTGCATCGGATCAGCCTGCGACATTTACCAGAAATAAAAACATGACAGTAACGGCTACAGCAGCTTTAGGCTTAAGTGTAACTATTGCAAAAAGCGGTGGCTCCTGTGAAAAAGTCAGTGGAGGTTCTGGCAGTGCGGTTTATGCGATGAAGGATCGGAACAGTACGTGCACATTGAAATATACGCAAAATGGAGGCTTAAATTATAATGCAGCTACAAACAACAACATGACAATCAAGACAACTGCAAAGTAGTTGATTCGCATTGTTGAAATGATCGTCTGAAAAGACACACCAGGCGACCTCTATTGAGGTCGCCTTTTTATTAGCTAGCCCGCGTGTCGTGCAATGAGATTTTACGGGGTTTGTAGCGTAATCTGCCGATTATTTTTATATCAAACAAAACTTGTTTAATCATGTATATTACTAGGCGTAAAATTTCGTATAGAACGCCATGCGATTTTTCTTTCAATGTATCTTTATGGAAACAACGTTGCCTGCTTTTTCTGTTTTCGAAATGTTAGCTCTCTTATAAAAAATAATTCCCTGTTAATTCGCACCAATACAAATTACCAGCGAAGCCCGATAGGAATTCCAGCTCACCGGTATAACATAAGGCAACAAATCTGAAGGTGGTCGGATATTTTTGATTTTGCCTTTGATGGCGATTGGAACGGAAATGATAAAATCTTGGCCAAAGTGTTTTCTGGCATTGCCGGACAGGGTGTTGGCGATTTCACCCACCATGTCCAGCAGATTTTCGTCACTGTGTTCGTTTTCATTCATTTTGATGAGTAGGTGACGTAATAACGGTCTGGGTGCTGAAAAATAAATGCAGCCTCGATACTTGCCAGCAATGCCAATGAGGCCGGAGTAGTCGTAATATTCCTGTTCTATATCGGTACTGAGATAGGATGCGCCAATATTCGCAGCCTGCTGTGTAACGTGTTCGAAGTAATGTGCTATGGCATCAATGAATACTTTTATATCGTTTTCAGTCATGAGTGGCTGCCTGCATAAATAAGTTCTTCCAGAGCTTCCGTTAATTCGATATCGCTAAAAGGTTTGCCCAGAAACCCGTGCGCGCCGCGTTTGAGTGCTTCGATGGCGGTTGCTTTGTCAGAGAGGGCGGATACCACCAGTATCAACATGTCAGGATTAATCTGCATGAGTTTGCTGATGGTTTGCACGCCATCCAGTTCGGGCATGGTGAGATCCATGGTGGCCAGATCCGGCATGGTTTGTTTACACAATTTAACGGCTTCAAGGCCGTTTTTAGCCAAGCCGATAATATGTAAATCGATGGTTTCCGATCGGATAATTTGCGTAATCTTGCTACGAATGATTTTTGAATCATCAACAATCATTATTTTCATGCAGCAATGACTCCTGCGTTGCTATGCAAGGCTACATTGCTAAAAATGATGCGAAATTCTGTGTAACGACTGATTCTCGACCCTATCATCAGTCTGCCACCCAGATCAAGGATGGCCTGCTTGACAATGTTCAAGCCAACACCATTGCCTGCATGTTCCGTCAGTTCGGCGGCGGTGGTTACACCGGTTGAGAAAATG
Organism: Gammaproteobacteria bacterium; assembly: GCA_031421475.1. Lineage (GTDB taxonomy): Bacteria > Pseudomonadota > Gammaproteobacteria > SZUA-229 > SZUA-229 > JACPVK01. The sequence continues at coordinate 7,436 of JANOOU010000018.1, forward strand.
GATAGGATAATCGCCTTGTCATCCATTTCTGCCAATTGTTCGCGGGTGTAATGTTTGTTTTTAAGTAAAGATTGCCTGATTTTATCAATGGCTAATCCCCTGCCATCATCGCGGATAATTACATCTGTTGTTTCGTGTTGCGCAATGATGGATATATTGATCTTACCGGTGTTGTCTTTGCCCGATAGTTCCCGTTCAGCAGCGTGTTCGATGCCATGCACCAGGGCGTTTCGCAGCATTTGGATACAAATATCGTGGATGCGGCGTGCGCAGCTATCTTCAATCATATCAAGATTGACTGTATTCATATGTATGTCTGCAACCTTGTTGAGATCCTTGCATATTTTATTTTTTAAGCGGTTAAAGTCTTCCTGCCATTGTATGTTTCTGGGTATGGATGGTGACTCAGACATAATCGGAACCAGTTTTGATATTCTGTCAATAATGGTGCTGACCATATTGATTTTGGATAACATGGTATTGATATGGATGGTAACCGGTAGTAAATTTCTCGGTGTTAACCGGCCACCGCTTTGAGTGGTTTTCAGGATTAACTCGAATTCATGAACCATACCCACGAATACATCATTGCCTATTACACTGGCATCGCCTTTGAGTTTATGGATTGCCGGTAAACTTTGGTTGATAATTTCAAGATAATCGCTGTCCGTTTTTGACTTTTCAAACAGGGTGTTAATGGATAACAGGAGTTTTTTTGTGCCGAGTAAAAACTCTTTTATTTGCAGCGGGTTGCTTTGTAAAATTCTGGAAAGAAGCTCCATCTCATCTTTCGATTTCGCTTCAGCTGTTTTCAGCAATACTTCCAGTCTGACTTGATCGGTGATATCTGCCAGAGTGCCTAAAAGATGGCTGATTTTACCTTCAGCCTGCACGCGCTTAAATGTAATGTTCAGGTAGCGTATGTCCTGGGTTTCGGCATAATCGCTCAGGTCAATTTCAAGCTTTAACAGAGGATTAAGGTCGCTCGCCAGGTTCTCCCGGATTCTTTTTGTGAACAATAGTTTGATATATTCATGTGCCGTATCCAGTGTTTGCTGACTGACCTTGTCTTTAAGCAGTGACAGAAACGGAGAGCTGGGTATAATTTCCCGTTTTAAAATACGTGTCATGGCTGTTGAGCTTTGATGGCCAAGATTCAGATCTTCATCAACCAGAAAAAAGCCTTCGTTTACCGTGGATAAAATTTCATCGGTTTCTTTTTTGGCTTCTTCGGTGGCAGCATCACTGCGTTTGAGTTTTTTCAGAAAATGCAACAACAATAATCCGAAATTAATTAATACCAGTACCATGCCAATGGACTGGAACAGACGCAGACGTTCGGCTTTTTGCTGGGCGAGAACCGCCAGCCGGGTGGTGAGCTGATTCATCAGTTTTAATAATTCCAGATTTTTGGCGTTAGCCAATGTTACGGTAGCCGATAGTGATTCCAGATTATTTGGATCATCCAGTAACTGATGAATATGCGTTCTGATAGGTGTCCAGATTACCCAGGCTGCTTTTAATAAATCTGCAGCTTCACGATCCTGGCTTGCCAGCATAGTGATATCGGTTCCGTCTGTATTGCGGGTACTGCCACCTTGTGTAAACGCGTACAAGGTGGTATCAAACAGTTTGCTGGTGGTGTCCAGCTCGGCAAGTGCCTGGGCATGTAATTCTTTGGAGTTGGCGAGCTGTAATATTGTCTTGGTCATACCTTGTGACAGCATGCGTTGGCGTCCGGCCAGATTAATGGCCGTAGCATCTTCTGCAATCTCGAACGATGTGTAAAAATTTAATATTAAAACCAACAAGTCAAATATGACAAACAGGCTGGCTGCAATAATAATGTCACGATACTTGCCGCCTATTTGAGAAGTTGATTTTTGCAATGTCATATTCGCCTCGGTTGCAGCAGCATGGTTTTCAATTATTGTCGGATGAGTGGCTGGTGTATTGCAATTGATGTGCCATCTGTACGTGCTGTTATAACGAAGGGTTTAGTGCTACTGGAAACAGGTTTTGCATTTAATTTGGTGCGTGGGATTTCGCAAAACGGGCAGTATGCGCAAGTTTAGTGCGTGGCATTTGTCATGGGTGGAGACGTGTAACCGGGCAGCTACACATCAAATTGTCATTTCTTTCTCATCACTACATAATTTTAGTATTTTGTTATCCTTGGCATATTCCGCAACAAAATCCCTCACGGATGCTTGCCAGCTGATTTGCGGTTGATAACCGAGTAATGGCCGTGCCTGGTTATTTTGCATGGCAGGGTTGGTGAGTGATGCGGTGATGGCGCAGGTTGTAAAGGGTGTTTTTTGTCGGTGGCTGATGCGTTTCAATAATTGATGTACCGGCAATGCAATGGCGGCTGGCAGGGCGATTGTTTTTGAATTATTTTTTTGCAATATCTGCTGCATAAACTGTATCACTGTTTTTTGTTGTGGCGATTCGGGGCCGATGATATTCAGTGACACGTAGCCGTTCACATCCGGTAATAATGCGGCGCGTGCAAAGGCCTGGCCGATGTCGCGTCCGTCAACCAGCGGCAAATATCCGTAGTGGCCGGAGATGAGCGGCAATGCTGGGCGCTGTAACAGCAGTGGCAATAATCCGAGCCTGAGGCCGGGCCCGCTGTAAATACCGCAGCGTAAATTGATAGTGCTCAGGCGAGCATCGGCATGTGCTTTTAAATAGTCTTCCACGGCAATCATGCAGTTGAACATGGCGCAACCGCGACGTGGTTTGCCGGGCGTATTGTCATGCATGCGTTGCAGGTAAGGACTGACAGCAATGCTGCTTAAATTTACAAAACGGGTGACGCGCCATTCTCGGGCGCGGTTAATCAGCTCAAGGGTGGGCTCCAGATAATATTGGCGTGATGCCGGTTCATTGCTCGAATAATTTATCCAACCGGCGGCGTGGCAAATAATATCAATGCTGGTGAGTACACGATCGAGGTAAGCCGAATCACGTAAATCACCCACACGCACTTCGCCACGATAATTGGTTGGCAGATTTTCGGGGCGGCGGGTGGCGGCAACAATCTGCAAATCCTTGTGCTCAAATTGCATCAGTGTTTGCAGTATATGGCGGCCCACAAAGCCGTCGGCACCGGTGATTAGTATTTTGGCTATGACACATCTCCTGCATTTTGTTGTTATAGAATAGCCATTGCATCCATCTTGTAACAAGCCTGGCGTTAAAAAATGAAAAATTCTTACTCGGATATGTTGTCGCAACTGGAGCAATTGATACCGGATCTGGCACGTCAGCACATTTTGAGCCGATTTAATCAGATCGGGTTCAAGTTAAAAGCAGACGGCAGTGTGGTGACAGAGGCGGATATTGCCATGCAGCAGGCGGTGGTCGAGGCGCTCGCCAGCCGTTGGCCACACTGCCAGTTACTGGGTGAGGAAATGACCGAAGCGGAGCAGCAATCGTTGCTGAATAATAATACCGCGGGACTGTGGGTGCTCGATCCTCTGGATGGCACCAGTAATTTTGCATCCGGCATTCCAATTTTCTCAACTTCACTGGCGCTTATCAGTGAGGGTGAAGTACAGCTGGGTTTGATTTTTGATGCTGTACGCAATGAATGTTTTTCTGCCATCAAAGGGCAGGGCGCCTGGTTGAATCGTCAGCCGCTGAGATTGCGAAACGAACGTACCCAGCTTGCACAGTGCGTGGCACAAGTTGATTTGAAACGCTTGCCGGCCAGTATGGCGCTTAAAATAGTTGCGCAGCATCCGTTTGCCTCGCAGCGTAATTTTGGATCAGGCGCACTGGACTGGTGCTGGCTGGCAGCGGGGCGTGCGCAGCTTTATGTACACGGCGGCCAAAATCTTTGGGATTACCTGGCGGGCCAGTTAATCTTGGCGGAGGCGGGTGGTTTTGCGCAGTCATTTGATGGTGCGGCTGTGTATCGCCGTAGTTTGCAACCACGCTCTATTGTGGCGGCTGTTAATAAACCTTTATTTCAGGCTTGGTCAGGGTTTTTGCTGGATGCGGATCAGACCTTGGTTTTATCGTGACAAGGTATAAACTATACGCTGCCAGGATTTCTCAGCCACACATTCGGAGTGCACAGTAAATAATGAATCATATCGTTATCGATTATCAGCAACGTCAACGCTATTTAGTGATTTTTGTTGCCAGTATTATTTTCAGCTTTGTCCTGGGTTTATGGATTGGCTATCACAGTGTGTCAACGAAAATTATAACGTCGGATATCTTGCAAGATGAAAGCCCGTACAACTCGGAAAACCCACCGGCCATGCAAGGCTCGGGTGACAATACCGTGCCCGCCGTTGCCCGGCCGGTTGCAAATAGCAAGCCTTTAGCCAAACCCGAAAGCAAAGCGATCAGCACTGTAAAAGTTGCCGCGCCCGCTGTGCTGAAACCG
>JANOOU010000019.1:0-1924 GCA_031421475.1 Gammaproteobacteria bacterium
CCACACCTTCGCGCAAATTCGCACGGGCTATCGTTACGCCCTTAAACGCAAACGCTTCGGCCTTGGCGCGGCGTGAACAGGCGGCAATCACCACATGATTGGTTTCACCGCTGTCGATGTCTTTTTGAATCATGGCAACACCATCGGTGCTGCACAAAAAGTCGTGCGACTTAGCGAATTTGGCCTTGCCGTCACGGGTCGCCGTGGTTTCAAGCTGGCCGGTGTTCAGGCGTTCGCCGAGGCCACAGCCCTTGCAGATATACGCGCCAATTTTAGTTTCGTCTGACATGCTTAAACCTCCATTCCCGCAACACGGTTAACAACTTGTATGGCCTTGAGCGCACAGGCGGTCGCACTCTGCACGGCACGGTTTACATCGAGCGCGTCACTGGCGCAGCCCGCTGCAAAAATACCGCCGTTGGAACCATCGTTTTCGATGAAGCCGTGTTCATTCACAGTAATCTTCACGCCTTCTGGCATAGCACCTTTAATACTCGGCTCCATACCGACAGCCAGCACCACCAGATCATGCGTGGTGGCATAACGGTGATAACCTTCGGTGTCCACACCATTCACCACCGGGTTACCCTCTTTATCCTGGGTAATGTTGGCGGGCTTGGATTTAATAAATTTCACTTTTGGATCAGCCTGAACTTTCCGGTAGAAATCTTCAAAGCGATCGATGGCGCGAATATCGATGTAATAAATAGTGGAGTTACCCCCTTCGATTTCGCTGACATAGGTGGTTTGTTTTAACGACGCCATGCAGCAAATGCGCGAGCAATGTTTCAGATAATTGCGATCACGTGAACCGGCGCATTGAATGAATGCGACATCTTTGGCTTCTTTGCCGTCGGAAGGACGCAACACCTTGCCACCGGTGGGGCCGCTGATATCTTTCATGCGTTCGAATTCAACGCTGGAAATCACATTGGGATAACGGTCATAACCATACGGCTGAATTTTGGCGGCACGTAAGGCGTCCAGCCCGTTGCAAAAATCACCGCACCCACTTTCAGCGTAAGTGTTTCTTCTTTCATGTCGAGATCGACGGCGCCATATTTGCAGGCGGCTTTGGCTTTGTCGGCATCGGGCGTGCCGATCAAACGAGGATCAATCACGAAACGCTCGGGATAGGCCATGCGATAAGGGCGGTAGGCGCCTTTATGTTTGTCCATACCGTAGTTGTAATCGTTTGGAAATTCGGTTTCAACCGCGCGTTCGCAATCACCGCAAGCGGTGCAGTTTGAGTTTACAAAGCGCGGGCTGATCTTGATGGTGGCAGAGTAATTGCCTTCGCTGCCTTCAAGTTTGGATACTTCGGCCAGCGTCAAAAATAGTGAGATTGGGATTGCCCTTGGCACGGCGCTGGTTGATTTCCAGGCCACAAGTTGGAAAACACAGTTTGGGAAAATATTTGTAGAGCTGGGTGATACGGCCACCTATGTACGCTCTTTTTTCGACCAGAATCACATGTTTTCCGGTTTCAGCAGCTTCGAGTGCAGCGGTCATGCCACTCACTCCACCACCGACTACCAGAATGGTCTCATTGGTTGCGACTACATCCGTCATTGAATTGCCTCCGAAGCGGATTGATTTCGAGAAAGTCCGCAACATTTCTGCTGTATAACCTGGGCTAAAACAGGGAAATGCATCGAGTTAGATTCGTTATCTTTCTTCTACAAAGCGCACCTGAATGTGCGAAATAGGGCTCTGAGAGGGCTGCAAGGGCACTCTGTTGCGTAGGCTTACTCCAGCCTTTAAAACAGCTAAAAGTAAGTGAAGTTTCCGATGTGTAAATAGAAAAGATTTATGTGAGCGATAGGGATGAGAATGAATTGCAAACAGAAAGATGGCTTAAATTGGAAAGCCGGTGACTTCAGGCAATCTTAAAATCAAGATGCTTTAGATCCGCAGTGGGTAC
>JANOOU010000020.1:0-1951 GCA_031421475.1 Gammaproteobacteria bacterium
GGTTTCAAATTTCGCTTTTTTACCTTTTAAAGTCTCAACACGGTAATCATCCGGAAAAGTCACTTCAAAAGAGAATTCATCGCCCGCCGATTTACCTTTCAAATGCTCTTCAAAACCGGGAATCATGCTGCCCGAGCCCAATACCACAGGCACGGCATCGGCCTTACCACCGACAAACTCAACACCACCCACATAACCGGTAAAACTGATCACAACTTGATCTTCATGATTGGATGCACGTTGTGTTATCTCGTAAGTAACCCGTTGTTTACGCAAGGTTTCGATCATTTCCGTTACATCGCTATCCTTGACTTCAGCCAGCACGCGCTCCACTTCCAGCTTGCTGCAATCGGCTAGTTTAATCTCGGGATACACCTCAAATTTAGCGATATATTCCAATGGCTGCCCCTGCACCATCTTCCTGGGTTCAATGGTTGGCATGCCCGCCGGTTTCAGGGATTCCTTAATCACCGCATCTCGAAACGAGTTTTGCATGACCTCACCTACTACCTCCCTATACACCTGCAAGCCATAGCTCTGTTTCACCACTTTCATCGGTGCCTTGCCCGGGCGAAAGCCGTCAATTCGCACCCGTGATGTCATGGATTTGAGGCGGTTTTCAACCTCTTTTTCAACGGTCTCGGCAGGCACCTGTATGGTGAGCTTACGCTCAAGACCTTCACCTGATTCTAATGAAACTTGCATGTTGACCTCTTTCGGCTGTCACGACTCATTAATTAGGGAAGCTCTGATGAATTCAGAGCGTCCGCGCGGCACAAGGATGTGCGGCCATTTTCTATCACGCAAGTGATTGAAAATGAAGAAAAATAAAAATCACATTTTTATTTTTCGTGCTCTGAAAACGCCAGGATGGAATTATTCAGAGCGGCCTTAGTACAGTGCTGGCATCGCCAGCACTCAATAAACTGGTGCCGCCCCCCAGACTCGAACTGGGATGAGTTACCCCACTGGTACCTAAAACCAGCGTGTCTACCAATTTCACCAGGGCGGCTTATTTAAAATGCGACTCTTGGTCTGCACAGAGCGCTCACGTCAGAAGCACTGCAACCAAACCCAGCACACCGACCCATTCCGCGACTCCGCGAAGGCGGCGCAGTATAACAAAAAAGCCGGTAAAACGGACTTTTTGCAGGTGCGGCGGTGGATAAAGATCGGTTTTAATAGCCTGGATGTGAACCATCCGGGCATTTCCCGACAGGAGGGCGTTTTAACAGGAAAAAGTGACAATTGATCGGCTGATGACCCTATCAATAATAACGGTTAGACCCATAACAGACCATATCAATTTGCGCATCTCACTCGCTGCGCAATGTTGTTCAACACCCTGCTGCCCTTTCCCGTTTTACAAATATTCAATGTGTGAAACATCGGCCATGAAGTGGCGATAATCACATACCAGTTCTTCACCGGCTGCAATATTGCGTGTAGCCACACCTTTGCCGATATTTGAAAAATCGACATTGGGTTCACGCGAGTGATTCATGTATTTGCCCATGGTGGATTCGTAATACAAATCACCGCCCGGTTCTGGTTGATACAAATGAATTTCAAGTTCGGCGCGTGCCGAGGGCGGTAGCTTTTCAAACTCGACTTCGCTGAAAGTAATATCGAAAACCGGATTGTACTCCCACAATACCGAACCCTTTGAGATCGGATCTTTAGCAAATACGCCAAAACCGTGAATGGCGCTTTTTTCGAGATAAGTTGGAACAACTAGCATGCTGGACGTCTCCGCAATTGTGACTATGGGCTGTTGAGTAAAACGCGGCTATTCTGGCCAGCGCTGGCCGATGCGGCAAGGGGTAAAACAAAATAAATCTGCACTTTCAGACCAACTGGCCAACAACCATTAGCCATTCACCGTGGCCACCGCATAACAGGCCCTTACTCTGGGCGTTCTGGCGCACTAACCTACTGCTCAGCCCGCCGC
>JANOOU010000021.1:0-15136 GCA_031421475.1 Gammaproteobacteria bacterium
GCGTTCACGCGGTTACAATCCGGGACGGTTCAGTTTTAATGTTAAAGGCGGTCGCTGCGAAGCGTGTCAAGGTGATGGCGTTATTAAAGTTGAAATGCATTTCTTGCCTGACATTTATGTCCCCTGTGATATTTGCAAAGGTAAACGCTATAACCGCGAAACACTCGACATCCATTATAAAGGTAAAAACATTACTGAAATTCTCAATATGACAGTTGAAGATGCTGTCGTATTCTTCGAGGCGGTTCCTGTTTTGTATCGCAAATTACAAACCTTGATGGATGTAGGTTTGAGCTACATAACATTGGGGCAACGCGCCACCACACTATCAGGCGGTGAAGCGCAGCGTGTAAAACTGGCCAAGGAATTATCCAAACGCGATACCGGCAGAACCATTTATATTCTGGATGAACCGACAACGGGATTACACTTTCACGACGTACAGCAATTACTAACCGTATTGTTACGATTACGTGATCACGGCAACACCATTATTGTTATTGAACACAATCTCGATGTAATTAAAACGGCAGACTGGATATTGGATATGGGCCCGGAAGGCGGCTCGGGTGGCGGCATGATTATCGCGGAAGGCACACCGGAAGAGGTGGCGGCGAATGAGAAATCGTTTACCGGATTTTATTTGAAGAAATGCCTGGAAAAATAACAACGCGATTATTTGATTAAAAGAAAAATTAGGAAGAAAAAAATAACGCAATGAACGCAAATAAACGCAAATAACAGCGAATGAAAGTTAAAAGCTTATTTCAATATTTAGCGGCTCTTATAGGCTGGTCTTTAGGCTAACGCTTTTTTGCCAAATGACACACCCATCTAAATGAAAAACATCGCAATCATCGGTAGCGGCTTAAGTGGGCTGTGTGCTGCACATTATTTTCAGAAGACCTGTAACACCACTCTACTCGAAGCGCGTGGACGCCTTGGTGGCCGTATATATTCGATAAATGGACTGGATCTGGGTCCAAGCTGGGTATGGCCGCACCAACACCGTATTATCAATCTCATTAAATCACTTGGCCTAGAGACATTCGCGCAATATGACAAGGGAGACGCACTGTATGAAACAGCGCAAGGTGTTGAACGTTTTATGGCGCCACCCAATTCGCCTTCACTCAGAATTCGAGGCGGCACTGGCAGTATAATCGAGCGCTTAACAGCGCTGTTGACTACTACAAAAATACACTTGAATGAGGGCGTCATTTCTATACGTCTAAAGGATAATCGCATAGTACTGATATCTTCAAAGAGAAAATATGAATTTGATGAAGTAATCGTGACACTCCCACCACGTCTGGCATTGCAAGGTTTGTCCTATGACCCGCCTTTACCGGATGAACTCCAGACACGCTTTGCCAATACGCCTACCTGGATGGGCAATTCAACAAAATGTGTTATCGAGTTTGAATCTGCATTTTGGCGTAATATCGGATTAAGCGGTTTTTGTTTCAGCCAGGTTGGCCCCATGGGTGAAATGCATGATGCCTGTACCCATGATCGACATGCGTTATTTGGTTTTATTCGTTCGAATGTCGATATGGGCAATATTGAAGAGATTGTTCGATTGCAGCTCAAAAAACTTTTTGGAAACCATGCCTCACTGATCATCGGATTTTATTTTATCGATTGGCGTGCAGAGCAATTAACCTCGGTGGATACCGATCGAATTAATCCATTGTCTCATCCGCAATACGGATTTGAGGCTATGCACTTCGAAAAAAAGTTGCGATTTATCGGTACGGAAACTTCTTATGATGATGGCGGCTATCTGGAGGGCGCCATTGCTTCTGTCGAGAGATAAAAAAGAATTGATCGTTTTAATCCGCCCTCATCCACAACCTGTAATCAGCTCACAAGAGTGCCATTAAATTAAGCCAATATACTCGGGCATTACTTTCAAGCCATCATCCAAAAAACAAAAGATCAAGCCTATCGTAAATTACCTTTTTCGTTTACATAATCCAACCAATCTAATCAACCCAGTGCCAAATAACCATGCTACTGCGGGATAGGTACCACCACTGTGCTTCGTACCAGGTAAGTTGAAAATTCAGGGATATTCATATCTACATGGGAAGTAAAGTCTTGAACAAATTCGTCCGAATACACTAACGTTGCATTTGCAGCTAATGAAGTCGCACGTTGCGTGCCCATTAGTCTTATTATTCCATCTTCATCTTTGTACAATCCAATTGAACTAGCCGTAGGATATATAGTAGTTACGCCAAATAGGCTCTGAAAATCTAAAACCTCCTACGCGTATCTGCGCTGGATGTTTAGTATTTAAAATTATCTAATCCCCTAAACGAAAAAAGCCGAGCAAAGCCCGGCTTTTTTCTAACACCTGATCAACAACTTACTCAGGCGTGGCAATATCTTTACGCTCAACCAGTTCAACATAGGCCATAGGCGCAGTATCACCGGTACGGAAACCGCACTTCAGGATACGCACATAACCACCTGGACGCGTCATGTTGCGTGGTGCTACGTCAGTGAATAATTTCCCCACCATTTCTTCATCGCGCATGCGGGCAAAGGCCAGACGACGCTTGGCAACGTTATCAACTTTAGCCAAAGTAATCAGCGGCTCAATAACGCGGCGCAGATCTTTTGCTTTAGGCAAAGTGGTTTTAATCACTTCGTGACGCAACAGTGAGTTCACCATATTTTGAAACATGGCTTTGCGATGACTGCTGGTACGGTTTAAATGACGGCCTATTTGACGATGACGCATGTTCGTATACCTTAATAATTAACAACTGCTAAACGGATATTAAACCGGATTAGCTAGCCTGTTTTTCTCTGATTGAAGCCGGCGGCCAGTTATCAAGACGTACACCCAATGACAAGCCATGAGATGCCAGCACGTCCTTGATTTCTGTCCGTGATTTTTTACCGAGGTTGGGTGTTTTCAAAGACTCAACTTCAGAGCGCTGGATCAAATCGCCGATGTAATATATATTTTCTGCTTTCAGGCAGTTGGCTGAACGTACAGTTAATTCAAGATCATCAACCGGGCGCAACAGTACCGGATCCACATCCGGACCTTCACCAACGGAACCCTTGGGCTCATCAACACCCTGCAAATTCACAAATGTTGCGAGCTGCTGTTGCAAGATGGTGGCTGCGGTACGAATTGCTTCTTCCGGATCAACGGTGCCGTTAGTCTCGATATCCAGAATTAATTTATCAAGATTGGTGCGCTGTTCAACACGCGCACTTTCTACCGTGTAGGCAACGCGCGAAATCGGGCTGAATGATGCATCCAGTGCGAGCGCGCCAATGGTTGCGGTTTCAATGGCTGCATCATTACGGCGTAAAGATGCCGGTTGATAACCGCGACCTTTTACAGCTTTTAAGGTCATGTTAATTTCAGCGCCGGAGGTGATATTCGCTATCACATGTTCCGGATTGGCAATTTCAACATCGTGATCGGTAGCAATATCACCTGCCGTGACAACACCCGGGCCTTTTTTCTTCAAGGTGAGCGAAGCTGTGTTTTTATTGTGCAGCTTGATAGCCACACCCTTGAGATTCAACATGATCTCAAGTACATCTTCCTGCACGCCTTCAAGCGAGCTGTACTCGTGAAGTACACCGGCAATTTCAACATCGGTAATGGCAGCGCCTTCAATTGATGACAGGAGAATACGACGCAATGCATTGCCCAGCGTGTGCCCGAAGCCGCGTTCAAGTGGCTCCAGGGTAACTTTTGCGTGGTTCTTGCTAAACGTTTGTACGTCGATGTTACGCGGTGTAAGCAATTCGTCTGAGGTGCCTGACATTCGGATAGATATCCTTTATTTGGAGTACAATTCTACGACTAGCGATTCATTTATATCAGCTGATAAATCACTGCGTTCTGGTACAGCCTTAAATATGGCTTCCATCTTGGTTTCATCAAGACTGATCCAGCTGGCCAGACCTTTCTGCTTGGCCAGGTTGATGGAATCCTGTATACGTGTTTGTTTTTTGGATTTTTCGCGTACCGCAATCACATCATTGGATTTAACCAGATACGATGCAATATTGACTACCTTGCCGTTAACCAGAATGGATTTATGGCTAACCAGCTGACGCGCTTCCGAACGTGTTGTTCCAAATCCACTACGATACACCACGTTATCTAAACGGGTTTCGAGCAGCTTGAGTAGGTTTTCACCGGTAGAGCCACGCAAACGTGATGCTTCTACATAGTAATTGTGAAATTGACGTTCAAGAATGCCGTAGATACGACGCAATTTTTGTTTCTCGCGCAACTGCACGCCGTAACCGGTCATGCGGCCACGTTTAGCGCCATGCTGACCCGGTGCCTGATCCAGCTTGCACTTAGTATCCAGTGCACGTATGCCAGATTTCAATTCCAGATCGACGCCTTCACGACGACTTAATTTACATTTTGGACCAATGTATCTCGCCACTGTCTTACTCCAGCATCATTCGTTTGTTACACACGGCGCCGTTTTGGAGGGCGGCAGCCATTATGAGGGATAGGCGTTACATCACTAATGTTCGTAATTTTAAAGCCCACTGCATTCAAGGCGCGTACGGCAGATTCACGGCCAGGACCGGGACCTTTAACCAACACTTCAAGATTCTTTACACCGAAGTCTTTAGCACGGGTGCCGGCACGTTCAGCAGCAACCTGTGCTGCAAAGGGCGTGCTCTTACGTGAACCACGGAAGCCAGAGCCACCCGAAGTTGCCCAGGACAAGGTATTACCCTGACGATCAGAAATCGTCACGATAGTGTTATTAAATGAGGCAAAGATATGTGCAACGCCATCACTGACGCTACGCTTAACTTTCTTCTTTACAGGTGTTGGCTTGGCCATATTCTACGATTCCAGACCGCTTATTTGCGGATTGCACGACGCGGGCCCTTACGGGTACGCGCATTAGTACGGGTACGCTGACCACGTACAGGTAAACCTTTACGATGACGGATGCCGCGGTAGCAACCTAAATCCATGAGACGTTTGATATTCATGGATATTTCGCGACGTAAATCGCCTTCAACCTGATACTTGGCTACTTCAACGCGCAACATTTCCATTTGCTCTTCGCTTAATTCACGAATTTTGGCAGCGGGGCTCACGCCAGCTGCGCTGCAAATGTCCCTGGCATGGCTTGTGCCAATACCATATATATATGTCAACGAGATAACCGTATGTTTCTGATCGGGTATGTTGACACCAGCAATACGAGCCATTGATTCTTTCCCCAGCGTAGCGCGAAGCGCGGCATTCTAACGATTTAACCAGCCCAAATCAACTTGCAATAACATCATTGCAGTTAATCGAACCCTACTATTCTGACCAGGCCTTAAACTTAACCTTGGCGTTGCTTATGGCGAGGATCGGTACAAATCACCCGCACGACGCCACTGCGACGTATAATTTTGCAGTTTCGGCAAACTTTCTTAACTGATGCACGTACTTTCATGACTAATCTCGCTTAAACCTAATCTGTTAACCCTAATCCGTTAATCCATAACTCTCGACATCTTGTCAGGTCTTCTTTCCCAATCCCTTGAAGTTGGCCTTTTTCATCAAGCCTTCATACTTTTGCGACATGAGATGTGACTGCAACTGAGCCATAAAATCCATGACCACAACAACAATAATCAACAATGACGTGCCCCCAAAATGGAAAGGAACGTGCCAGTACAAAATCAGGAACTCTGGCAGCAAACAAACAGCTGTAATGTACAGGGCGCCAATCATGGTCAAGCGCGTCATCACACCGTCAATATATTTAGCAGTTTGATCGCCCGGACGTATGCCCGGAATGAACGCACCCGATTTTTTCAGGTTTTCGGCTGTCTCGCGTGAGTTAAAAACCAACGCCGTGTAAAAAAAGCAGAAAAATATAATTGCAATCGCATACATCAATACATAGACAGGCTGCCCCGGTGACAAGGTTGCAGCCAGATCCTGTAGCCATTCCATACCTTGCGACTGCGCGAACCAACCACCCAAAGTGGCCGGAAACAAAATAATACTGGATGCAAATATCGGCGGAATAACACCCGCCATATTCAGCTTCAACGGCAGATGACTACTTTGTGCCGCGTACATTTTTCGGCCTTGCTGACGCTTGGCATAATTAACGGGGATACGCCGCTGACCACGTTCAACAAAAATAACAAAAGCCGTTACTGCAATCGCCAAAGCAAACAAAAAGATAACAGTAACAGTATGCAATTCTCCAGTACGCACCAGTTCCAGAGTGCCGCCAATTGCAGACGGTAAACCGGCAACTATACCGGCAAAAATAATCATCGAAATACCATTACCAATTCCACGTTCGGTAATCTGCTCACCCAGCCACATCAGAAACACCGCACCGGTTACCAGCGATGTAATGGCCACTACATAAAAAGATAGCGGGGACGAAATATAAACCAGTGATGCGCCATTATGTGATTGTGCAATCAGCATTTTCGCTACACCGATCGACTGGAATGTAGCCAGCACAACAGTAAAGTAACGGGTGTAAGTTGTAATTTTACGGCGACCGGATTCGCCTTCTTTTTTCAGCTGTTCAAGACTCGGTACAGTCACACTTAACAGCTGCATAATAATGGATGCGGAAATATAGGGCATCACACCTAATGCGAACAATGACATACGCTCTAGCGCGCCACCGGAAAACATATTGAATACACCCAATATGGTATCTTTTTGTTGATCGAAAATCACGGACATGATTGCAGGATTAATGCCTGGAACAGGAATAAACGTACCTATTCGATAGACGACTAACGCAAGCACCAGGAACAAAATGCGTTGACGCAATTCCTGCATACGAGTCAGATCAAGACCGCCTACCATATTCAGGCTTCGATCTTGCCGCCAGCGGCTTCAATCGCAGCTTTAGCACCCTTAGTTACAGCAATACCTTTCAGTGTTACTTTTTTAGTTACGGCACCTGAAGCAATTACTTTCACTTTCTTGGTGAAGACAGGAACAATATTGGCTGCCACCAGACTTTCGATACTGATGACGCCATCAGCAATTTTATCCAGCTCATGCAAACGTACTTCAGCTGTTAAATGCGCTGTACGTGAAGTAAAACCCACTTTCGGCAAGCGGCGTTGCAGGGGCATCTGGCCACCCTCAAAACCCACTTTATGGAAACCACCTGCTCTTGATGTTTGACCTTTATGACCGCGACCACAGGTTTTACCCAGGCCACAACCAATACCACGGCCTACTCGTTTGCCAGTCTTACGGCTACCTTCTGCAGGTTTGAGAGTATTTAATTGCATATTATTTTTCCTCAACCTTCAGCATGTAATAAACCTTATTGATCATGCCGCGATTCTCAGGCGTATCAATCACTTCAACGGTATGACGTATACGACGCAAACCCAAACCAATTACGCAAGCCTTATGCGTTCTCAGGCGACCTGAAGAGCTTTTAATTTGTGTAACTTTGATAGTTTTCTGTGCCATTGGATTAACCCAGTATCTCTTCAACCTTTTTACCGCGCTTGGCCGCGATCATTTCAGGTGTTGACATTTTTTCCAAAGCATCAATTGTGGCTCGTACGACATTAATAGGATTACGTGTTCCATTAATTTTTGCGAGTACATTTTTGACACCAACTGCTTCGCAAACTGCGCGCATGGCGCCGCCCGCAATAATACCTGTACCGTCTGAAGCGGGCTGCATATACACCTTTGCTGCACCGTGATGTCCGTTGACAGCGTGCTGCAAGGTATCGCCTTTAAGGCTAACCTTCTTCATATTACGGCGTGCTCTGTCCATGGCTTTTTGTATGGCAGCAGGTACTTCTTTTGCTTTGCCATAGCCCAGACCAATTTTTCCATTGCCATCACCAACAACTGTCAATGCGGTAAATGCGAAAATACGGCCGCCTTTAACAACTTTGGCAACGCGATTTACGGTGATCAGTTTTTCAACCAGATCATCTTTACTTGATGGTAATTCAATATTTGATGCCATAACGCGCCTTTAGAACTGCAGTCCTGCTTCACGTGCTGCGTCTGCCAACGCTTTAACACGACCATGATATTTAAAACCTGAACGATCAAATGCAACTTTTTCAATACCGGCTGCTTTTGATTTTTCGGCAATCATCTTGCCAACTGAAGTAGCGGCTTCAATGTTGCCTGTGCTTTTAACAGCTGTTTTTACTGTTGTTTCGAGCGTTGACGCGCTGGCTACAATTTTACTGCCATCCGGAGAAATCACCTGCGCATAAATATGGCGCGGCGTACGGTGCACAGACAATCTGTATGCACCCAGTTCACGGATCTTCATGCGCGTACTTTTAGCACGGCGTACACGAGTAGTTTTTTTAGAATTCATCTTAATTAACCTTACTTCTTCTTGGCTTCTTTACGCAGAATCGTTTCATTTGAGTACTTCACACCCTTGCCTTTATAAGGCTCTGGTGGTCTGAATGCACGAATCTCAGCGGATACCTGACCTACTTTTTGTTTATCAACACCTTTAACAAAAATTTCAGTCTGGCTCGGTGTTTCAATGGTGATACCTTCAGGAACAGGGTAAACAACCGGATGCGAAAAACCAAGCGTCAGGTTTAATACCTTGCCTTGCGATGCCGCACGATAACCTACGCCTACCAGCTCCAGTTTCTTTTCAAAACCGGTGGTTACACCTATAACCATATTGTTTATCAATGTGCGGGTTGTGCCGGCCATTGGGTCATCTGCAATCTGGCGAGGTGAAACTTTTATTTCACTGCCTTCTTTTACAACAACAACACCTTTGTGCAATACACGTGAAATAGAACCCTTTGGCCCTTTCATAGAAACTGTTGTTGCGCTTAGCGTAACCTCAACACCTGCAGGTACGGTAACCGGCTTATTTGCTATACGTGACATACCATGCACCCATCAAGAAACCAAACAGATAATTTCGCCACCCTGACCTGCTGTACGTGCCTGCTTATCAGACATAATACCCAGTGAGGTAGAAACAATAGCGATCCCCAGACCATTCATAACTTTCGGTAAATCGTCTTTACCCTTATAAATTCGCAAACCCGGTGTACTGACACGCTTGATCATTGAAATAACGGCTTTGCCATCAAAATATTTCAAAACGACCGTCAACTCCGGCTTTTTAGATTCAGAGGCTGAATAATCTTTTATATAACCTTCGTTTTTCAAAACTTCAGCGATCGCTACTTTCACAGTAGACGATGGCATTTTTACTTCAGTCTTGGCAGCGCCCTGCGCATTACGCACACGCGTAAGCATATCTGCTATCGGATCTGACATACTCATAATTTGTTACCTTATTCCTGAATTCCTAATGTATTACCAGCTGGCTTTGGTTAAGCCTGGCACGTCGCCGCGCATCGCTGCTTCACGTAATTTATTTCGGCACAAACCAAACTTGCGATAGACGCCTTTTGGTCGACCCGTTATCCGACAGCGATTACGCTGACGAGTGGGGGCAGAGTCACGTGGCAATGCTTGAAGTTTGCGTTGTGCGCTCATCTTGTCTTCAAAACCCGCTTTGCCATCATTCAAAATATCTCTCAAAGCCGAGCGTTTTGTGAAGTTTTTGTTAACCAGCGCAGTACGTCTTTTTTCGCGCTCAAGCATTGATGTTTTTGCCATGTCCAGCCCTTAATCTGCCTAAATTACAAAATTAGATTCTAAAAGGAAAGCTGAACGCTGTTAACAGCGCTTTTGCTTCCGCATCGGTTTTTGCAGTAGTCGTGATGGTAATGTCCATGCCACGAATTTTGTCTACTTTTTCATATTCAATTTCCGGAAAGATAATTTGCTCTTTAATACCGAGACTGTAATTACCACGACCATCAAATGATTTGGCGTTAAGCCCGCGAAAATCGCGAACACGAGGAATTGACAAATTCACCAGACGATCCAGAAATTCGTACATTTTTGCACGGCGTAATGTCACCTTACAGCCTATCGGGTAACCATCACGCACCTTGAAAGATGCGACGGATTTACGCGAAAGCGTCGTAACAGGTTTCTGGCCTGTAATTTTTTCCATGTCGGATAAAGCATGTTCAATTACTTTTTTATCAGCAACAGCTTCACCAACACCCATATTAATTGTGATTTTCTGAATGCGCGGAACATCCATAGGATTCACATAACCCTGTTCAGCCATCAATTTCTTGACGATTGTTTCACGATAGTACTGATGTAACCTTGCCATACCCAATCACCCAGTTTAAACGTCTACTACTTCGCCATTCGATTTGAAATAGCGAACCTTTTTGCCATCTTCAAGAAGCTTGATGCCTATGCGATCACCTTTACTGGTGGCCGGATTGAACAACATTACATTTGAAAGATGCAGCGGCATTTCTTTTTCAACAATACCCGCTTCCACACCACGCGTCGGATTCGGCTTAGTGTGTTTTTTAACGGTATTGATGTTTTCAACAGTAACTTTGTTATCAGTATGAACGCTCATGACGCGGCCACGGCGGCCCTTGTCTTTGCCACTGATCACAATTACTTCATCACCTTTTTTAATCTTTTGCATCGCACGGTCTCTATTACAGCACTTCAGGTGCCAGTGAAATTATTTTCATGAATCTTTCATTACGTAATTCACGCGTTACCGGGCCAAAAATACGGGTACCGATAGGCTCCAGTTTATTATTTAACAGCACCGCTGCATTGGTATCGAAGCGAATCAACGAACCATCGGCGCGACGAATGCCCTTGGCTGTACGCACAACTACTGCATTGTACACTTCGCCTTTTTTAACTTTACCATGCGGATTGGCGTCTTTAATACTGACTTTGATAACGTCGCCAATCGAAGCGTAACGACGGTGCGAACCACCGAGCACCTTAATACATTGTATTCTGCGTGCACCGCTGTTATCTGCCGCATTAAGAACTGTTTGCATCTGAATCATGATATCTCACCAGTGTGTCGTTTCCGACCCATCAAATTAATTGGCAAATTACTCGGCCCCATTTACTAGACAACAGTGACTAGACAACAATTACTCAGCCTTCTCGACTACCTTAACCAAACGCCAAGCCTTGGTTTTGGAAATTGGACGGCATTGTTCAACAATTACAACATCGCCCATACCACATTCATTATTTTCGTCATGCGCATGAAGCTTGGTAGAGCGATTTATAAACTTGCCATATTTAGGATGCTTAACACGGCGCTCAATTAACACCGTGATAGATTTTTGCATCTTGTTGCTGGTTACTGTGCCTGTCAGAGTACGTTGCAATTTTTCTGCCGTATCCATTATTTGGTACCCGCCTGTTTCTTATTAACCAGCGGTTTGTCAACCAGCTGTTTGTCCGCCATTACCATTTTCAATCGTGCAATGTTACGGCGAGCTTCTGTAAACAGATGCGGCTTGGGAACCTGGCCTATACCTTTTTGCATACGAAGATTGAATTGTTCTTTACGCAAATTCAGTAATTCTTCTTTCAGTTCAGAAACTGACTTTGCCTGATAGTCGTTTACAGATGTCATTACATCACCGTACGTGTAACAAATGTGGTTTTAATCGGCAACTTTGCAGCTGCAAGTTTAAAGGCTTCTCTCGCCATATCTTCAGTAACGCCATCCATTTCATAAAGAACGGAACCTGGTTGAACTTTGGCAACCCAGTATTCAACGTTACCCTTGCCCCCACCCATACGCACTTCAAGTGGTTTATTTGAAATTGGCACGTCCGGAAAAATGCGAATCCAGATTTTACCACCGCGCTTTACATGGCGTGATATTACGCGACGCGCTGCTTCAATCTGGCGGGCAGTAATACGGCCACGCATGGTTGCTTTTAAGCCAAACTCACCGAAACTGACTTTATTACCATTCTGGGCCAAACCGCGGTTACGGCCCTTATGCATTTTTCTATATTTGGTACGTTTTGGTTGCAGCATGGTTACACCTTATTACCGCTATTACCGGTCTTGGCTTCAGTCTGAGCATTTCTCTTTTGCTCCAAACTAAAAACCTCACCTTTATATATCCACACCTTCACACCAATAATGCCGAAGGTAGTCAATGCCTCTGCGAAACCGTAGTCAATGTCCGCACGTAATGTATGCAGCGGAACACGGCCTTCACGGTAGGATTCTGTGCGGGCAATTTCTGCGCCGTTCAAACGTCCTGCAACGCGAACTTTCATGCCCTGGGCGCCCATACGCATGGTGTTCTGGATCGCGCGTTTCATGGCACGACGGAACATAATACGACGCTCAAGCTGTTGCGCTATACCTTCAGCAACCAACTGCGCATCCAGCTCGGGTTTGCGTATCTCTTCGATATTCACTTTTACATTGTTGATGTGCAAGCCAACAATCTTCGCGATATCTTTACGCAGAATTTCAATGTCCGCGCCCTTCTTGCCAATCACCACGCCTGGACGTGCAGTGTGTATGGTTACCACAGCTGAACGCGCCGGGCGCTCAATCTGAATGCGGCTAACATTTGCGCTTGCCAGTTTCTTACGCAGAAACTCACGAACCTTGATGTCTGCATTCAGCAAATCTGGATAATTTTTGCTGTTCGCATACCACTTTGAATTCCAGTCAGCTGAGATGCCTAACCGAATTCCTACAGGATGTACTTTTTGACCCATGCTCGCTCTCTTTTATCGATCCGAGACCATAATAGTGATATGGCTTGTACGCTTAACAATTCGATTGGCACGGCCCTTGGCACGTGCTTCCAGTCGCTTCAATACCGGACCTTCATTTACGAAAGTCTGTGAAACCTTTAATTCGTCTACATCAGCACCTTCATTGTGCTCAGCATTGGCGATGGCAGATTCAAGAATCTTACGCACAATTTCTGCGCCTTTCTTGTTACTGAAAGACAAAATAGTTAACGCTTTTTCAACTGACAAACCGCGAATCTGATCAACAACCAGACGGCATTTCTGAGGTGAGATGCGAGCGAACTTATGTATTGCTGCAGTTTCCATTTTACTATGCCTCACTTCGTCTTTTTATCTGCAACATGGCCTCTGTAAGTACGAGTTAATACAAACTCGCCTAACTTCTGACCTACCATGTTTTCATTAACCAATACTGGAACATGCTGACGACCGTTATGTACAGCAATAGTCAGGCCCACCATTTCAGGAAAGATTGTTGAACGACGCGACCAGGTTTTGATCGGACGGCGCTCGTTTTTAGCGACCGCATCTTCAACTTTCTTCATCAAATGATGATCAATAAACGGTCCTTTTTTCAGTGAACGCGACACGTTGTTACCCTCTAATTATTTCTGCTTACGTCGACGCACGATCATATTATCGGTGCGCTTATTGCCACGAGTCTTGTAACCCTTGGTTGGAACACCCCAAGGCGTAACCGGATGACGGCCACCTGAGGTACGACCTTCACCACCACCGTGCGGATGATCCACAGGATTCATCACCACACCGCGAACGGTCGGACGAACTCCACGCCAGCGCATTGCACCGGCCTTACCAATTGAACGCAGATTGTGTTCGCTGTTGCCGACTTCACCAATGGTGGCGCGGCAATCAATATGTATTTTGCGCATTTCGCCAGAACGTAAACGCACTGTTGCGTATATACCTTCACGAGCAACCAGCTGCGCCGAAGCACCCGCGCTACGAATTAACTGCGCGCCCTTTCCTTGCTTCATCTCGATACAGTGAATCTGGCTACCTACAGGGATATTGCGTAATGGCAGGCAGTTACCCGCCTTAATCGCAACATTCACACCCGAGGACAACATATCACCTGCTGAAACACCTTTAGGCGCAATAATGTAACGGCGCTCTCCATCGGCGTATTTCAGCAAGGCAATATGTGCGCTGCGATTTGGATCGTATTCCAGACGCTCAACTTCAGCCGAAATGCCGTCTTTGTTACGCTTAAAATCAATTAAACGATATTTTTGTTTGTGACCACCACCAATGTGACGCGTCGTAATGTGGCCGTTGTTGTTACGACCACCCGACTTGCTCTTGCTTTCTACCAGTGATTGCAGCGGCGCGCCTTTATGCAAGGACTCATTCACTACTTTCACCAGGAAACGTCTACCCGGAGAAGTCGGCTTTGTTTTTACCAGTGCCATATGCGTCTAACCCTTTATTATTCGCTTATTTTCCGCCCGCGAAATCGATATCCTGACCAGCCGCCAAGGTCACATAGGCCTTGCGCCAGTTGGATCGATTTCCTTCACGCTGACCAAAGCGCTTAACTTTGCCCTGAACATTCAGCACGCGAACTTGTGAAACTTGAACTTTAAATAACTCTTCAACAGCCTGCTTGATTTCAACTTTTGTTGCACCAGGCAAAACTTTAAATACGTGTTGGTGATTTGCTTCAGCAACCATCGATGCCTTTTCAGACACATGCGGCATGACTAAAACTTGTAAAATACGCTCTAAATTCATGACAAACGCTCCTCAAATGCACGCAGCGCACCGACTGTTAGCAGTACCTTTTCAGCAGACACCAGCTCTACCGGTGAGGCACCTGAAACATCGCTCACGCGGATATGCGGAATATTGCGGGCTGACAAATACAGATTATCATCGCCGGTCTCAGTCAAAATCAGGCCGCGTGTCATGCCCAGATCATTTAATCTGGCCAGAAACAACTTGGTCTTGGGTGATGCAACAGACAAGTCATCAACAACCAACAATCTATCCTGACGCACCAGTTCAGACAAAATGGAGCACATTGCTGCACGGTACATTTTCTTGTTCAGTTTTACAGAATGGTCACGTGGTGTTGCCGCAAATGTCTTGCCACCGCCGCGCCATAATGGACTACGGATAGTACCGGCACGCGCACGGCCACTGCCTTTTTGCTTAAACGGTTTGCAACCACCGCCGCGAACCTGGGAACGCGTTTTCTGCGCCTTGGTTCCGGCACGGCCACCCGCCAGATATGAAACTACTGTCTGGTGTATCAGGCCTTCGTTAAACTCGCGTGCAAAAACGTCATCCGAGACAGTAATTTTTTTGGCCGCTTTATAAATTTGCAGATCCATAACTCGACCTCTTAAACTTTGGCTTTAACGGCAGAACGTACAATCACGTCACCGCCCTTGGAACCCGGAACCGCGCCCTTGATCAGCAACAGCCCACGCGCTTCATCAATACTAAC
>JANOOU010000022.1:0-3013 GCA_031421475.1 Gammaproteobacteria bacterium
GCCCTGACGGTATTCGCGGTGTTATCGCTCACCGCATTTGCGCTGGTACTGCTGATGAATTCCCTGACCATATGGCTCTCAGTAGTCGGTCTGATACTGGCTGTGAGCTATCCCTTTATGAAACGTTATCATTATTTACCACAGGTGCATCTGGGTGCGGCATTCGGTTGGTCAGTACCCATGGCCTTTACGGCGCAGGCCAATGAATTTACCACGCTCACCGCATTATTATTTATCGCCACTCTGCTTTGGGCCACAGCCTACGACACACTCTACGCCATGGCGGATCGTGAAGAAGATTTAAAAATTGGCGTTAAATCCACCGCTATTCTGTTCGGTGAAAATGATCGCCTTATTATTGGATTAATTCAGATTTTACTAATGTTCGATTTGTGGCTGATCGGGCGGCAGGCGGAATTAGGGCTGTATTACTGGCTGGGACTCATCGCTGGCGGCAGCTGTTTCCTCTATCAACATTATTTAATACGCCAGCGCGATCCCAAACAATGTTTACGCGCATTTCTGAACAACAACTGGTTTGGCTTACTGGTATTTGCCGGTATTTCCATCGATTATTGGGCAAGCCTCAAATCGTGAAAAAGTCCCGGTCTACTTTACAGAGGCTTTTGCTATAGTCACTCCGCCATTGTTGGCGCTAATTGATATATGTCGAGGTTTACATGTCACAGCAGGTTACAGGAACTGTTAAATGGTTCAACGAAAAGAAAGGCTATGGTTTTCTCCAGCAAAATGAAGGCCCTGATGTATTTGTGCATTTCCGCGCCATCACCGGCGACGGTTTCAAAACATTAAAAGAAGGCCAGAGCGTTAACTTCACTGTCACATCCAGTGACAAGGGATTAACCGCTGAAAACGTGACCGCACTCTGATCTTTTTTGATCTTGCAGTAAGAGGCTGTCGCGGCATATTTTTCTGAAAGCTTTACACGAGCCATGGATGGCTTGTGCAAAGCTCCCTATAAATTTTTTCCCAGCATCGTCGTGGCCAGAGCCCATCAAAAACGTTGATTTTTTCGCGATACACGCAACGCAAAATATCGGCGTGATTTTCAGTTCGCATTAATCCCATTTTTTTCTAGTTGCGTTGTGCTCGCGCCAAGCTCCAGACGTCCACCCGCTGTACACCCTTACGTTTGAGTAAACCCGCTACTTCATTAAGCGTGGCGCCTGTGGTCATTACATCGTCGAAGAGCACGACATGCCGGTAGTTTTTATCATTGGTGAAATTGAAAACGCCACGTAGATTGCGTCGACGCTGAACGGCTTTCATGCCGGTTTGTGGCAGTGTGGCACGCAGCCTGGTGCAGCTTGTACTATCCAGCGGCACGCCTAGCGCTTTGGCCAAAGGCCGGGCCAACTCCACCGATTGATTAAAACCCCGATGCCGCAAACGTTGTTTATGCAGGGGCACGGGCATCATGCAATCCGGCATAGTCGTGAGCACAGGCATACGCAACAACATCAAATTCGCCAGCACCTTAACCTGCGCCAACTTGGCATTGAACTTAAGCTGCGAAATCATCCATTCGAGAGGTTGTGCATAGATGAAAGGACTCCAGGCGGCATCGAATGCCGGTGGCTTTTTCAGACAGCGTCCACAAACCAGCTGTTCCGTCGCATATAGAGGCAAGGCACAGCGGGTACAGGCGCAAAAGTTTTCCGGTAGTTCCGCAGCACAGGCTGAACACAAGCCCTCGGTCGTTCCCGGGATTGTTCCCTGGGTTGTTCTCTGGGTCGTTGCAGCATTGCAGAGTAAACAGGCGGGTGGATAAAGCCACTTGCTGATCCGTGCAAACATTAGTGTCCCTCTTAAATTGTATTTTGGCTTGAGGTTTGGAAAGCCGGTATGATTGCGCGATCTGATGACTAAAACAAGATATCACCATGACTTTACGCATTCGCCACGACTGGAGTATCAACGAAATCAACGCACTGTTTGCACTGCCTTTCAATGATTTACTGTTTCAGGCGCAGACAATTCATCGCCAGCACCACAACCCTAACGAAGTGCAAATCAGCTCCTTACTCAGCATTAAAACCGGCGCCTGCCCGGAAGATTGCGGCTATTGCTCACAGAGCGCGCATCACCATGCCCAAATTGAAAAAGAACGCTTGTTACCGCTGAATGAAGTACTGGAACACGCGCGCGCTGCACAACTAAAAGGTGCCAGCCGCTTCTGCATGGGTGCGGCCTGGCGCAACCCCACTGACAAAAATCTGGACAAGGTGATGGAAATGGTGCGCGGTGTGAAAGCACTGGGCATGGAAACCTGCGTCACCCTGGGTATGCTGACGAAAGACCAAAGCCAAAAACTCAAACAATCCGGCCTCGATTATTACAATCACAATCTCGATACCTCCCCTGAGTTTTACGGCCAAGTCATCACCACCCGTACTTTTCAGGATCGCCTGGACACGCTCACCCATGTACGTGACTGCGGCATCAACGTGTGCAGTGGCGGCATTCTGGGCATGGGCGAATCACCACGTGATCGCAGCTCGTTGCTGCAACAATTAGTGAACCTCCCACAACATCCGGAAAGTGTGCCGATCAACATGCTGGTGCGCATCGAAGGCACGCCTTTACAAGATTCTGTTGGCCTCGATAATTTTGATTTTATTCGCAGCATTGCTGTCGCCAGAATTCTGATGCCCAAATCGTACGTACGTTTATCCGCCGGCCGCCACAAAATGAATGATGAAATGCAGGCGCTGTGTTTCTTCGCTGGCGCCAATTCAATTTTTTACGGCGAAAAATTACTCACCACCGACAATTGCGAAACCGATCATGACCACGCGCTGTTTGCCAGGCTGGGGATTTCACCGGCCACCCTTGCACAGGCTGATCAGGTGCGTGCAGGGTAAAAGCTTAAAAGAAAAAGAGAACGAAAATATTTATTTGTTTTTACCGCGAGTGCCAAAGGAAGCTCTGATTAAGTCTTGTAGGGTGGATAAGTGCAGCGCATCCACCAGAGTTATCGGCGGATGCGCTG
>JANOOU010000023.1:0-4772 GCA_031421475.1 Gammaproteobacteria bacterium
AGCACATGTTCCACTTCGGAAGTACCAATACCAAATGCCAGCGCTCCGAACGCACCGTGGGTAGAGGTATGCGAATCGCCACACACCAGTGTCATACCCGGCAAGGTTGCACCCTGCTCCGGGCCGATGACATGCACGATGCCCTGACGAATATCCTCCATACGAAATTCAGTAATACCAAATTCAACACAATTCGCATCCAGTGTTTCAACCTGGATACGTGACACCGCATCCGTTATACCGAGATTGCGCGCCGTGGTGGGTACATTATGATCCGGCACCGCCAGCACCGTATCGGTTCGCCACACGTTGCGGCCAGCCAGACGCAATCCTTCAAACGCCTGCGGCGAGGTTACTTCGTGCACCAAATGACGGTCGATATACAACAAGGCCGTGCCGTCATCCTCAACGCGCACCACATGAGATTCAAATAATTTATCGTAAAGTGTCTGTCCGGCCATACAAGCTCCCCTACCGACTTTAGTAGTCACGTTGCGCAGTGTATGCCCTGGCAACCAATAAAACAAAGTCATCTTTTTCATATAAACTATTCCAAACAGGAATACATAAACTCATGAACATTCAAAATTTATCGGCCTTCATCGCGGTCAGCGAAACCGGCTCGTTCTCCAAAGCAGCCAATCGGCTGTTTATTACCCAGCCGGCTGTCAGCAAACGGATTTCGGCATTGGAAAGCGAGCTGGGCGTAAAATTATTCGATCGCATTGGCAAAAGGGTGCAACTCACTGAAGCCGGCCGCGCACTGGTGCCCAGCTGTTTGCGTATATTGGCCGAGCTCGAAGAAAGCCGCCGTATTGTAAACAATCTCAGCGGCCATATCGGTGGCCAATTAAAAATCGGCACCTCTCACCACATCGGCTTACATCGTTTGCCGCCGGTATTGAGCCACTACACACGACTTTATGAACAGGTTGATCTGGATATTCATTTCATGGATTCAGAAGAAGCCTGTGCGGCGGTGCTCAAAGGTGAGCTCGAAATTGCCATTGCGACACTGCCCGACAAGGCACCGGCAAAATTGGCCACACACATTATCTGGCACGATCCACTGGGTGTGGTGGTGTCTCGCAAACACCCGCTGGCCAAACAAAAAAATGTCACCTTAAAAAATCTGGTGGAACATCCGGCAATCCTGCCATCGCAAAGCACCTACACTCGCGCCTTGCTGGAAAAAATGCTGGGCATCCGTACCGATAAATTAAAAATCGCCATGGAAACCAATTATCTTGAAACCATTAAAACCATGGCGTCGATAGGACTGGGCTGGAGTGTATTACCACTTGGTATGTGCGACAAAAATCTGGTGCACATTGATATCAACCATACCACCATGCTGCGGAAACTGGGTGTAGCCTGGCATCGTGAGCGCACTTTATCGAATGCCGCCAAAAGATTGATTGATGTTTTAAAAGAACATGCGGATTAAGAAATCAGGTCGGATTTGATATGACGTTAATAATGTCTTTCACTGCAAAATAATATGGAGATGCTGATAGGGTATTTTTAATGACGAACGATCATCGACGGCTTTTCAATCATTCAATCGCATGCCATGCAGGCATAACACCCGTCTCAAAGTTGCTAGCACTCGCAATTTGACGATAAACCTGCGTCAACCGTGCAGCCATAGCGGCAGCTGACCATTCTTCAGCATACGCGCGTGCTTCAAGCGCCAGGCGATGACGCAATAACGGATCATTAATCAGCTGATTAAGCATCGCAGCAAACGCAGCGGGATCTGCGTCTGCAATGCGACAACCACGTTCTGGTTTCAATATATACACCGTACCCATTTCAGCCAGAGCCAACACCGGACAACTCATAGCCATGGCCTCGAGCAATACCAGTCCCTGAGTTTCAGTACGTGAAGCAAATACAAACACATCAGCCGCAGCATAAGCATCAAGCAATGTACTGCTGCGATCAAGGTAGCCAATGAATTTCACATTATTTTCCAGCCCCAGTTGTTGCGTTTGTTTTTGAAGTAACTCGCGGGCTGGACCTTCACCGGTAATCAGCAACAAGTAATCCGGACGCGTGCGAACTGCAATGCGTAACATCTGCAACAGAAAGCCGACATTTTTTTCATGCCCGAGTCGGCCAACAAACAAAGCTACCGGCCGGTCAGCAGCAATAGCGTAACTCGAGCGAAATTTGACACCATTGCCATTGGTAAAGCGCTGCATAGGAATGCCTGTGGGCAACACGTGCATGGGTGTAGTTACACCGTATTCATTTAATCTGTTTTTCATGGCAGTTGATGGCACCACCATGGCATCAAGAGCATTACACTGGCTACGTGAAAATTTTCGTGTTACGGCACGTAACAAGGCGGCAGGAACAAACGGAATGTAATGATGCAAGTACTCTTCAAACAGTGTGTGATACGTTGCTATCACCGGCTTATTACAACGTCGCGCGGCATGCAGACCCGCATAATGCGCAACAAAGGGAGTTTGGATATGGATAAGGTCGCAATGTTGAGCAGCTTCAACAACTATTTTTCGCGTTAATCGCCACGGCAATATTCGATCTTCAGGATCACGCGGAATGGGCCTGGCGGGTACACGCGTTATGTATGATTCATTTTTTTCGTCGTTGTAACGCGGCGCAATAATATGTACATCTACACCGTTATCAGCCAGATCTTCACGAAATGTCTGTATCGATGTCGATACACCATTGATACGTGGAAAGTAAACATCCGACACCATCAACACACGTAAGCGTGCAGCCGCATTTATTTTGCTCATACAGCACCCTTCCACCGCACCAGCTCCAGTGTGCCGTTATCATGTTCAACAATAGCTGTGCAGGAATCCACCCAATCACCACAGTTAACATACTGCAAACCATTTATATCCTTAATGGCGGCCCAGTGAATGTGTCCGCAAATTACACCATCAAGCCCGCGTTCGCGCACATGATGAATAACAGAATCTTCGAAATCAAAAATAAACTGTAATGCACCTTTTACTTTACTTTTTGCATAACCTGCCAGTGACCAGTAACCCGCAATACCCAGCGAGCGTCGCACAAATGACAACAGCCGATTAAGATGCACCAGATATCCGTAACCTACATCACCCAGCACTGCCACCCAACGATGATGGCGTGTTACCTGATCGAAATCATCACCATGCGTTACAAGATAGCGCAGGCCATTTGCCGTCTCGTGAATAATTTCGCGTGTAACAAAAATGTCACCAAACAACATTTCACAATAATCACGCAACACTTCGTCGTGATTACCCGGAACAAATATAACTTTCTCCCCGTGACGCGCACGCCGTAATATTTTTTGCACAATAGTATTATGCTCCGCCGTCCAATGAATATTGCGCTTCATACTCCAGAAATCAATAATATCCCCCACCAGATAAAGATTCTGCGCCTGATAGGATTTCAGGAATTCCAATAGTTGAGATGCCTGGCAAGCGCGTGTGCCGAGATGCAAATCAGAAATAAAAATGGAGCGTACATTTGGCATGGCGCATGTTGTCTACAACATGTGACATATTTATGAAGGTTATGTGAACGAATTATTAAGAAAGCGCTGAATAACGCCATCAGACGCTATTCAGCGGGCACAGGAGGACAGCCCATTGCTGCCAGCATATTACGTCCATAATCATTACCACCCATATACAGCGATGACGGACAATCTACTTTATTTTCGGCCAGTGATTCAGTTTCTGTTGGTTGCGGCAACAGGCTTTCGTCTTCAGTTATATTCTTGTTTTGATTATCATCTGTTATGTTGCCAACATCCGTGTAACCAGCCCCTGTCATATCAATATTAATTATTCTGTCCTGGATAGTACGCGCTTTTTTCATAAGCGTTGAAAACCATACATCATCACTAACATTATCCGTATTTTCCGTATCATAGTCTTTGCTTGTATTATCCTCGGCCTCCACTGTATTCAATAGTTCAGTCGTAGTATCGCCAGCAACAATCTGTTCATTAGATTCAGGATCCTCAATGACATCTGAATCTATTATCGAAATATCCTGATTTGTAGTCTCTCCAATTTTTGGATGCTCCGTTTTTTCAGTAAGCAACCACACACCGAAAATCACTATAGCAAAGATAAAAATATAGTTTTTTATTGTTTCGGCAGTTCTATTCAACATAACACACCTCATCACAAATATTTCTTTAATGTAACTTACGTGATTTTTAGTTTTTCCATAATTTGTACAACATCCTGACGTTTAGCAAAAGCAGGCTCGGCTTTAATTACAGTTTGTAAATATTTTCTAGCCAGATCATGATTACCTTTTGCAAAATAGGTAAATGCCAGATGATATTGAATGGTAACCACGTTAGGTGAAAGTTTTTCAGCCTGCAACAGCGTGTTGATTGCCAGATCATATTCACTACGCAGATAATACACCCAGCCCAGGGTATCAAGATTGTGAGAATTATCACTGACTTCGAATTTTTTAACCAATTGCAATGCACGATCCTTGCTGGCACTGTCCTGACGGTATGTGGCGAGCAATATAGCCAGATTATTATTCATGGATGCTGAAGTGGGTGCCTGTTTCAATTTTTCATCGTATAGTGCTACCGCATCATCAATACGTTTGAGCTGTTCATAAAGCAACGCCAGATAAATCACCAATCGCTCATCGCTACTCGCCGAAATACTCTGTCGATAAATCGCCACGGCTTTATCCGGTTGATTACGCATAAGCTGACTTTGCGCCAAGTTTCGCCAGCCGATCCACCAGGTGGGATTTTT
>JANOOU010000024.1:0-3211 GCA_031421475.1 Gammaproteobacteria bacterium
CGTTCATGCGAAAAAGCCGGCGTACTCACCGAGATCCGCGCCCGTGAAGCTTACGAAAAACCGACCACTGAACGCAAACGCAAAGCGGCAGCGGCTGTAAAGCGCACGCTGAAGAAAGCATTCAAAGATAAAGAACGTTTAACTCGCGCACCGCGCCGCCATTAAGTTTCAGCCATGACTGCGTCCACTCTTAAGTCACGCATTCAGGATGATATGAAAACCGCCATGAAAGGTGGCGACAAGGCCCGGTTGGGAGTTGTACGCCTGATTTTGGCCGCTCTGAAGCAAGTGGAAGTAGACGAACGTGTCGAGCTGGATGATGCCCGCATCATCAGCATTCTCGACAAAATGCTTAAACAACGTCGCGAATCAGCCAGCCAGTATGAATCGGCGGGGCGTCAGGATTTACTTGACCAGGAAGTCTATGAAATCGGCGTGTTGCAAACCTATTTGCCAGCCGCTCTTACCGATGCCGAACTGGAACAGCTCATCACCGAGGCTGTCGCCCGCAGTGGTGCCAGCAGCATGCAGGACATGGGCAAGGTGATGACATTGCTCAAACCAAAGGTGCAGGGGCGTACCGATATGGGTGCCCTGAGTGGCAAAATCAAGGCAAAACTCGGCGCTGCCTGATCGCCCAGGTCACATAATCTGAACTAGCCTAACTGTCTGCCTGACCAACCTGTACTGCAATAAAAAATTCCAACCACTGCTACCGGCCAGAATCATGACTGAACTGAAAAACGATACTTTTCTCCGTGCCCTGATGCGGCAGCCAGTCGATTACACACCGGTCTGGATTATGCGCCAGGCGGGCCGCTACCTACCTGAATACCGCGCCACCCGTGAAAAAGCTGGCGATTTCATGACGCTATGCACCACTCCCGACTTGGCCTGCGAAGTCACCCTGCAACCGCTGGCACGTTTCGATCTGGATGCCGCCATATTGTTTTCAGATATTCTCACCGTACCGGATGCCATGGGTCTGGGTTTGTATTTTGCTGAAGGCGAA
Source organism: Gammaproteobacteria bacterium (assembly GCA_031421475.1). Taxonomy (GTDB): domain Bacteria; phylum Pseudomonadota; class Gammaproteobacteria; order SZUA-229; family SZUA-229; genus JACPVK01. The sequence goes on from JANOOU010000024.1 coordinate 1,013, forward strand.
GGCCCGCGCTTCAAAAACCCGGTACGCACCGAAAAACAAATTCATGACCTGATTATTCCAGAGCCCGAAGATCAGTTGAAATACGTCATGGATGCTGTGCGCCTAATTCGGCGTGAGCTGCACGGCAGCGTACCTTTAATTGGTTTTGCTGGCAGCCCCTGGACGTTGGCGACTTATATGGTGGAAGGCAGCGGCAGTAAGACCTTCAGCTTAAGCAAAACCCTGCTATTACAACAACCGAAACTGGCGCATGAATTACTCGGCAAAATCAGTACAGCCGTTGCGGCCTATCTGAATGCTCAAATAGATGCTGGTGCCCAGGCGCTGATGATATTTGATACCTGGGGCGGCAATCTTTCGCCCCATTTATACCGTGAATTTTCCTTGCGTTATATGCGTGAAATTGTGCAGCAACTGAAACGCGAGCATCAGGGCCGCCGCGTACCCGTCATCTTGTTTACCAAGGGCGGCGGGCAATACCTTTCCGACATGGCGGATACGGGCTGTGACGCATTGGGATTAGACTGGACTTGCGATATAAGCGAAGCTAAAAAACAGGTAGGACACCGTGTTGCACTGCAAGGCAATATGGATCCAGCCACCTTATGTGCAAACCCCGACGTTATTCGTGCTGAAGCCGCCAGAGTTTTACAATCGTTTGGGACAGGTAGCGGCCATGTTTTTAATCTGGGCCACGGTATTACACCGGATATCAACCCGGATCACGTGAAAGTATTGGTCGATACGGTTCACCAACTTAGTAAACCGTATCATCGATAGCCCTATCAACACCGACTCACGCTTTAGTTACGCCTTAGAATAATTGCTCCGGCATAACACCCTTGTCATCCGCGCCTAATGCCGGCAACGGGCGTGCATTCGGCTTCGGTGCCTGCTCGGCACTGAAGATTTCAAAAATCGCCGTTTTGTCATTAGCGCCAGCCAGTTCCCCTGTCTCTGGATTAATTTTCACCGTAACCAGATTATCCGGGCGCTCCATGAGTTTTTCGGGTACACCTTGCAAAGCCGTTCGCATGAACTCCATCCACATTGGCAGCGCAGCCTTACCACCGGTTTCATACGAACCTAATTGTTTTTGCTGCTCGTCAAAACCCACCCATGCAACGGCAACCATGGAACGGTTAAAGCCATTAAACCAGGCATCGCGCTGATCATTGGTGGTGCCGGTTTTACCCATTAAATCATTACGGCCCAGTGCACGTGCACGACGTGCCGTGCCACGCGTAATGACTTCTTGCAACATGGAGTTCATAACATACACGATGCGATCTTCAACCACGCGCCCGGCCTGTTTTGGCAAGCCCGTATCCAGCCCTGCATCCGTAGAAACCGGCATGGGTTTACCGCGTTTTTGCATGGCACAGGGCACACAAGCCACAACCGGATCCGCTTCAAACAACACCTTGCCATTCATATCTTCAATGCGTTGGATAAACCAGGTGTTCACCTTGTAACCACCGTTAGCAAATACGCTAAAACCGCCAGCCAATTCCAAAGGGCTTTGTACGCCACTGCCTAATGCCAGCGTTAAATCGTGTGGCATTAAATCGCCTCTGAATCCAAACCGATTAAGCGAGTCGGTGGCATAGCCGATACCGATGGCGCGCAATAACCGTATCGAAACCAGATTCATCGAATTCACCAGAGCTTCACGTAAACGCGTGGGTCCATGGAATTCACTACCGTAATTTTCCGGTCGCCAGGCACCCTCTAGTGCCGCATCCTGAAACACCACCGGTGCATCATTAATAATGGATGCTGCCGTAAACCCTTTTTCGAGTGCCGCCGTATAAATAAAAGGTTTAATACTGGAACCAATCTGACGTTTAGCCTGTACAGCGCGGTTAAATTTACTGCGATAAAAATCATAGCCGCCTACCAATGCGCGAATAGCACCGTCATTCGGATCCAGCGCAACCAAAGCACCTTGCGCTTCGGGTATCTGCCCCATGCGCCAAACATTATTGGCATCCTTGTAAACACGGATGATGTCGCCACGTTTAACCACATCAGCGACTTTTTCCGGCGCTGCCCCTACAGCACTGGCTGATTTATAAGGTGCTGCCCAGGACATTGTCTCCCAGGGTAAATCAAGCAAAGTAGCGCCTTTCAAATAAACTTGTACCGTTTTCTCTGTAAGACCAATCACCAATGCAGGTGACAAATTGCCATACTCAC
>JANOOU010000025.1:0-2353 GCA_031421475.1 Gammaproteobacteria bacterium
GGCACCCGAGGGCTTTAATCCCAATCCGGAAAAAATTCGTAATGCCAAGCCGGCTAACGAACCTTTGAGCCGATATGGCAATCCTGATTCTTATACAGTTTTGGGTCAAACCTATCAGGTCATGAAATCCAGCGAAGGTTTTGTGCAGAGCGGCGAGGCGTCGTGGTATGGCACCAAATTTCATGGCAAAAAAACATCCAGTGGCGAGCCTTACGACATGTATGCCATGACAGCCGCCCATAAAACCCTGCCGTTGCCTACCTATGTTGAAGTAAAACGTAGTGATACCGGCCAGAAATTAATTGTTAAAGTAAATGATCGTGGGCCGTTTCACCCGGGACGCATCATCGATTTATCGTATGCGGCAGCACACAAATTGGGCATAGCAGGTAGCGGCACGGCACCGGTTGAAATTCGCGCCATAAATACCAGTGGTCTGGATTTGAATACATCCACAGTGGTGTTACCGCCGGCTGAAAAACCCGATGGAAAAATTCATGTGCAGGTAGCAGCGATGGGTAGTGAACAAGCTGCGGAAGATCTGGCAACACAATTGCGTGCCAAAAAATTTAATAGTGTGCGTATTTTTATGACGCAAGATAATGGCAAAAAACTCTATCGCGTCCGTATTGGGCCAATACCCGATACCAATCTGGCGTATCAGGTGTTAGCCGAACTTAAAGAAATCGGCATGGATGCCTCACAGGTGGTAGTCGATTGATTTGCCTGAAATCGTTCCCGGTTGTTAATGGCGTTTGCGCGCACCAATATCTTTAAATGTGGAGAATGCGTTGAATATGAAAACTTTTGTTGTACCTGGATTAGGCCTGATTTTGTTTGTTGTCGCGGCAGTAACAACGGCGGCCGTTGCGCCGGTGCCTCCACCGCCAACGCTGGCTGCAAAAAGTTATCTGTTGATGGATTTTAATAGCGGCAGAATTCTGGCAAGTAAAGAGGCGGATCAGAGAGTAGAGCCTGCCAGTATTACCAAAATCATGACGGCATATGTTGTGTATAAAGAAATTGAAAGTGGCCATTTACAACTGCATGACCCTGTGACCATCAGCAAAAAAGCCTGGCAGATGGGTGGTTCAAAAATGTTTATTGACGTAGGCAAACAAGTCACGGTTGATGATTTATTAAAGGGCCTGGTTATTCAATCGGGCAATGATGCAGCGGTTGCACTGGCTGAACATGTGGGTGGTAGTGAGGACGTTTTTGCAAGTTTAATGAATCAATATGCCAGCAAGCTGGGTATGAAAAATACACACTATGTGAACAGCACCGGCTGGCCCGACGTAAAACATTATTCAACAGCGCATGATATTGCCATTATAGCGCGTGCAACCATCGCCGAATTTCCTGAACATTATAAATTATATGCAGTACATGAATTCACCTGGAACAATATCACTCAGCCCAATCGTAATTTATTGTTGTATCGTGACAGCACGGTGGATGGTATTAAAACCGGGCACACCGAAACCGCCGGTTATTGCCTGGTTGCATCTTCACTGCGGGATAATATGCGATTAATTTCAGTGGTATTGGGAACCAAGAGTGATGGTGTGCGTGCGGATATCAGTCAGGCATTGCTGGGGTATGGTTATCGTTTTTACGAAAGTGATCAATTGTACGCCGCAACAGATGAGTTAAAACAGGTACGTGTCTGGAAGGGCGAAATAGAAAATGTGGGTTTGGGTTTGTCAGCGGATATGCATGTGACCGTGCCACGTGGCCAATACCAAAAATTGAAGACCGTTATGGATATTTTACCGGATGTTGATGCGCCCGTTAAAAAGGGTCAGCAATTAGGCACCTTGCGTATCATGCTCGATGGTAAGGAATTACTGACACGCCCGCTGGTGGCATTGCGGGCGGTTGCTGAAGGCAGCTTGTGGCAACGTGCACGCGATTATTTGATACGGTTCTTTCAATGAGAACTTTGCACGATGACTGCGCTCGACATTGATTTTATAAAAACCATTTATCTCAACGGACAATTTATGCCGATTGATCAGGCACAGATATCCGTGCTGGATCGCGGCTTTTTGTTTGGCGACGGTGTTTATGAAGTGATCCCGGCCTATGGACGGTGCTTGCTGCGCCTGAGTGAACATTTGCGAAGATTGCAAGACAGTCTTGATGGCATCCGACTGAGCAATCCTTTAAGTGATGCACGTTGGACCGCTGTGCTTAATGAACTGATTCAAAAAAATAGCGGCGACGATCAATACATTTATATACAGGTTACCCGTGGTGTAGCCGCAAAACGTGATCACGCGTTTCCGGCACAGGTGCGGCACACCGTGTTTTGTATGAGCAGTCCTTTATTACCGGTGAGTAAACAAGT
>JANOOU010000026.1:0-7507 GCA_031421475.1 Gammaproteobacteria bacterium
ACAAGCTCAAGATGCTTTAAACTCAAGCGGTTATAACCGCATAGGCATAATCACATACTTGCACTGGAGATCTTCTGGAAACTTTAACAAACAACTGCTATTGGCATCTTTGATAATCAGCTGTACCACTTCGTTAGACGATGTATTTAATACATCCATCATGTACGTCACATTAAAGCCCACTTCCAGTGTATCCCCGGCATAGCTGACTTCTACGTCAACATCTGCCTGTTCCTGATCAGGATTGCTTGCTTGTAGCTTCAGTAAATTTTCATTCAGAACAATACGAATACCGCGATATTTTTCATTCGATAAAATCGATGCGCGTGATAAAGCCTGTTTCAGTAATTCTCTGTCAGCTGTGGCGGTATGGCCTTCTTCAGCAGGAATAACACGTTTGTAATCCGGAAAACGACCGTCAATTAGTTTTGATTTAAAACGCTGTTGGCCCAGCAGGCATTGAATATGGTTGTTACCCAGCACAATTTTTACGGGTTCATCGGTATCGGACAATAAACGTAATAATTCCATAACCCCTTTGCGGGGAATAATGACTTGTTTGCTATCTGCTAATTCGCTATCAATAACTTGTTCACAATAAGCCAGCCTGTGTCCGTCGGTGGCAACCGTTCGAATCATGCCACGTGTTACTTCCATCATTAAACCATTGAGATAATAACGTACGTCTTGTTGTGCCATGGCAAAAGCCGTTTTATCAATTAACCGTCGTAAAACATTTTGTGGCATGGAGAATTCATAGAAGCTGGTTATGGCTTCGAGAGACGGAAAATCAGCCGCTGGCAAGGTACTCAAAGTAAACCGACTGCGTCCTGATTGAATCAGTGCCTTGTCATTTTCGATAGTGATATTTATTTTTGCTTCTGCCGATAGTGATTTACAAATATCGAGCAGCTTTTTAGCGGGTAAGGTGATTTCACCGGGTTGATCAACCATCAGTTGTACGCGAGATACCAGTTCTATCTCGAGGTCTGTAGCGGTAATGGCTAAATAGTTATCTTCAGAGCGCAGCAGTACATTGGACAAACTTGGCATGGTTTGGCGTTTTTCAACTGCACCTATGACCTGCTGCAAGGGAGTTAGAAGATCTTCACGTAGGATACTGAATTTCATTGGGTGGCCTATATTATATTAATCTTTATATATATTTAATTGTTATTACTGGTTACTCTAAATATCTGTGGATAAAATCGTTTTTATTAATAAATACAAATATTTAAAGTGTAATTTAATAGCCAACAGGGCTTGGATACGATCCGGATAATCTGTTGATGAAATGTGGATAAGTCGTATTTTTATGAAAGCATGACTTCGATCATCAGTTTATCCACAGCTTGTTAGCTTGTTTATCCTTTAGTTGCTGAGTGTTCGCAGCAAGTTTATATAGTCTTCATTAATACGTGAATCGGATTCTCTTAACTCTACTATTTTACGGCATGCATGCAGCACCGTGGTATGGTCTCTGCCACCAAATGCCGAGCCAATCTCAGGCAAGCTATGGTTGGTGAGCTCTTTGGACAAGGCCATAGCGAGTTGTCTGGGCCGTGTAATCGAGCGACTGCGCCGATTGGATAATAAATCGGAACCGCGTATTTTGTAGTATTCGGCAACGGTTTTCTGGATGTTGTCGATGGTTACTAATTTGTCTTGCAGGGCAATTAAATCGCGCAGGGTTTCTTTGGCAAATTCTAAAGTAATTGGCTTGCCAGTGAAATTGGCAGTTGCCATCACACGCCGCAGAGAACCTTCAAGCTCACGGATGTTTGATCGTATACGCTTGGCAATGAAGAAGCCGACTTCGCTGGGCAGATTAACACCAAACTCTTCGGCTTTTTTATGCAAAATAGCCACCCGTGTTTCCAGCTCTGGGGGTTCGATACATACCGGCAAACCCCAACCAAAACGGGATTTGAGGCGTTCTTCCAGGCCATCAATTTCTTTCGGATAACGATCGCAGGTCAAAATAATTTGACGGCCACCTTCTAACAAAGCATTGAAGGTATGAAAAAACTCTTCTTGCGATCGTTCCTTGCCGGCAAAAAATTGAATATCGTCAATCAGTAGTGCATCCAGCGTGCGATAAAACTGTTTAAATTCGTCTATTGCATTGTGCTGCAAAGCCTTAATCATTTGGCCGACAAAGCGTTCTGAATGTAAATAAACGATACGCGCATTAGAACGAATTTCACGCATACGATTACCAACAGCATGCATTAAATGCGTTTTACCCAGACCAACGCCACCATATAAAAATAACGGGTTATAAGAACCGCCTGGGTTTTCGGCTACTTGCATGGATGCGGCGCGCGCCAGCTCATTGGATTTGCCGGCAACGAAATTATTAAATGTAAAACCACTGTTCAGATTGTGATCCGGCATTGGTGAAACTTTGGATGAAATTGTTCTGAAGTCGAGTGGTTGTAACACGGACGTAAGAATGGGCTCAGGTGTAAAGATCAAGGGGGCTTTGGCGACAGGCTTTTTCGCCTGACTGCCGATTTCCAGCAACAGTTTTATAGGTTGATCACCTGCCAGGCGATCGGCGATTTGCCGAATCTGTACCATAAAGTGTTGTTCAACCCAGTCCAAAACAAAACGATTAGGCGCGAGTAGACGCAAAACATCATGGTCTTCCACCACTTGTAAGGGTCGAATCCAGGTGTTGAGTTGTTGATCAGATAATTCCTGCTCGAGCGATTGCAGGCACTTGCCCCAGAAACTCACCGTATTCCTCGGCATTTATTAAGTGTGATTATTAATGTAAGGAGGCTGAATAATTCCATTCTGGAATTTTCAGAGCACGAAAAAATAAAAATATCATTTTTATTTTTTCTCCATTTTCAATCACTTACGTAATTGAAAATGGCGGCACATCCGGGTGCCGCGCGGATGCTCTGACACATCAGGGTATCCTTAAAGTGTATCCCGCAAATTTTATACACGTTAAGCAGTAGGCTTAAGATCGTTGTAAACCTGACCGGTATTTTGATCAGGTGGCGGATCGGGCATTCTATATCTTCAGGGTGCACAAGGGGAACAGTCATCTGACAATCGGGGCCGAATCATGATTAGCCCATCGTAATGTTTCCTTTGACTTGCATGGGCTCGACGATTAGAATCTGCGACCCTGATTTTTACGATATTAAACTAGGTCTACACCATGAAAAGAACCTTCCAGCCAAGTAATCTGGTTCGCGCACGCCGCCACGGTTTTCGTGCACGTATGGCCACTGTTGGTGGTCGCAAAGTATTAAAGTCACGCCGTGCCAAGGGCCGGTTACGCCTGTCAGCCTAGTTATTGTCAACTTGGTATTGTCAACTTGGGACTGTCAATCTGGTTCAGCTTCGAGCGGTTATCCGTGTCACCATCGCAAGCTTGACAGGATGGCGCGTTTTCCCAAGAGCACCCGGCTACTGAAACCTGCAGAATTCAGCCGGGTATTTAAAGATCCCATTCGATCCAGCGACCGTTTCTTTACCATTCTGGCGGCTTCCGGCGCTGAAGTGGAATGGGCTCGATTGGGTTTAGCCATATCCAAAAAGCACGCTAAACGCGCCGTGGATAGAAACCGTATCAAGCGCCTGGTGCGTGAAAGTTTTCGTCAGCAACAAAATTTACCTATGGCAGATCTGGTGGTGATGGCACGTGAAACAACGGCCAAGGCAGATAGTCAGACCTTGCTTGCATCCCTGACACAACACTGGAAACGACTATGTGCAAAATTGCCCGCACAACAGCTATAGGCATAATCCAGTTTTACCGCGCCGGTATCAGCCCTTATTTGCCACCGCATTGTCGCTATACACCCACTTGTTCCAGTTATGCCATAGACGCTATTACCCGATTTGGTATAGTTCGCGGTGGCTGGCTGGCTATGAAGCGAATTGGTCGCTGCCATCCCTGGCATGACGGCGGGTATGATCCGGTACCAGAACACACACAGCACCCAAAACAGACATTATCCGAATAACAACAGACGAAGCGACTCATGGAAAATCAACGTACCCTGCTTTACATGTCATTTTTTTTTATCCTGTTTTTAATCTGGCAGACATGGCAGGAAGATCACACCCCGAAGGCAGTCGTAACGGATCCGCAGTCGTCTACTACCGGTTCCGTAGCCGCTGTTGCGATGGATATGCCAGAAGCGGCATCACAGGCGTTAGTTCAAGCCTCGCCGCTTGCAGCCACTACACAGACACCGCGTAAGATAGTCAAGGTTGTAACCGATTTACTGGATCTGGAAATCGATACACAAGGCGGCGATATCAAAAAATTGCTGCTACGCAAATATCCACAGGATGCAGAGCATCTTGACCAACCCTTCGAATTGCTCGGAACCGGCAGTTCACATTTTTATATAGCGCAATCGGGTCTGGTCTCTAAAACATCACCGGTTCCGGATAATCAGAATCAGCACGCCATTTACGATGTCAGTCAGGAAGAATTTCGCCTGCGCGAAGGACAGGATAGTTTGCAGGTTGAACTAACCTGGCAGCAGGATGGTGTTCACGTGCAGAAAATCTTCCGCTTTCACCGTGATAGTTATGTCATTGATGTAGAACATGTTGTTAGCGCCGGAAACAACAACTGGTCTGGTCAGCAATACCGTCAGCTAAAACGCACAACGCCGGATAAAAGCAGTGAGTCGTTCTTTATCAGTACCTATACCGGCGGCGTGTTGTACAACGATGACATAAAATATAAAAAACTGACGTTCGATGAGTTGGCCAGCAAAAGTTATTTTCAAGAAAAAGGTCTGAATAAAAGTATGACCGGTGGCTGGACCGCGATGATTCAGCATTATTTTCTGGCTGCCTGGGTGGCTGACCAGAAAGAAAGCAACACGCCCTATTCCTTATTTATATCGCCAGACAACCACTATGTATTGGGCCTGATATCGCCTGTCACAACCGTTAACGCCGGCGAGAAAGCGACGTTCCACAGTCAGCTAGTGGTAGGCCCCAAGTTACAGGAGAAACTGGAAAGCATTGCGCCGGGCCTGGAACTGACAGTGGATTATGGCATTCTCACTATTCTCGCCAAACCCTTATTCTGGCTGCTTAACTTTTTTCATGGTCTGTTTGGTAACTGGGGTTGGGCGATTATTTTTCTGACGCTGAGTGTGAAGTTAGTTTTTTATAAACTCTCAGAAACCAGCTATAAATCCATGGCGAAAATGCGCAAGGTGGCACCACGTTTACAAGAGCTGAAAGAACGCTTTGGTGATGATCGTAAGGCCATGTCACAGGCCATGATGAAAATGTACAAGGACGAAAAAATAAATCCATTGGGTGGTTGTTTACCCATAGTGGTACAGATTCCGGTATTTATCGCCTTGTATTGGGTGTTGCTGGAATCCGTGGAAATGCGCAACGCGCCTTTTGCTTTGTGGATTACGAATCTTTCCATTAAAGATCCGTATTTCATTTTGCCTTTGATTATGGGCGTATCCATGTTTATCCAGATGAAACTCAATCCAACACCGATTGATCCAATGCAGCAGAAAATATTCCAGATCATGCCTGTTATGTTTACAGTATTTTTTGCATTTTTTCCGGCCGGACTGGTGTTGTACTGGGTGGTAAATAACCTGTTGTCGATTGCACAGCAGTGGGTCATTACCCGACGTATTGACGCAGAAAAATAATGCTGCAATGAAGTATGATCACGCCTGACACCATCGCTGCTATTGCTACACCACCGGGTCGCGGTGGTGTAGGGATTGTGAGAGTATCCGGCCCTTCCAGTCGTAACATAGCCGAAAAAATTCTCGGCCATATTCCAAAAGTCCGTTACGCGGAGTACCTATCATTCAAAGATCATAACGGCAATGTTATTGATTCCGGTATTGCGCTGCTGTTTCAGAAACCCCATTCATTTACCGGCGAAGATGTGCTTGAGTTACAGGCGCATGGAGGTCCGGTTGTTCTTGATATGCTACTTAAGCAGGTTGTGGCATGCGGTGCACGGTTGGCACGAGCAGGCGAATTTTCCGAACAGGCCTTTCTCAATAACAAAATGGACCTGGCACAGGCTGAAGCGGTTGCCGATTTAATAGCGGCCGATTCCGAAGCGGCAGCGCGTGCTGCGGTACGATCCCTTCAGGGTGAATTTTCACGCAGTATTCATGCGCTGGTAGAAACTATTATTCAGCTACGTTTGTACGTTGAAGCCGCGCTGGATTTTCCAGAAGAAGACTTCGCTGAAGAAGAGCCGGATTTTATTTCCGATGGCAAAGTTGCCGAACAATTAAATTCCATTCAGCAAGCACTACAGGCGGTATTTAAATCTGCACGCCAGGGTAGTTTATTACGCGAAGGCATGACACTGGTTATAGCCGGCAAACCGAATGCGGGTAAATCCAGTTTGCTCAATCAACTTGCCGGGCATGATGCTGCCATCGTAACCGAGATACCTGGAACCACGCGCGATATTCTGCGTGAACATATTCAAATTGATGGCTTGCCACTGCATATTATTGATACCGCCGGCTTGCGGGAAAGTAACGATCCGATTGAGCAGGAAGGTATACGCCGGGCATGGCAGGTTATGGAGCAGGCAGATCGTTTGCTGCTGGTTTTAGATGACCGACATCAGCAACATGAACATCTGGCCATAGAAGATAAAATTTCATCCCATATCGGCATCACACGTATTTACAACAAGATCGACCTGACTGGCCGCCAGCCAGACATCCAGTCAACGGCACAAGGAATCGAGATTGCACTCAGCGCCAAAACAGGAGCGGGCATGAATTTGCTGCGCACACATCTGAAGCAGATTATGGGATATGAGCAATCCGGTGAAGGCCATTTCATGGCCAGACGGCGTCATCTGGATGCGTTGCAAAAGGCCGAACAGCATTTGCAATCGGCACAACATTGTTTGCATGTGTTGCGCGCCGGGGAATTGCTGGCAGAAGAATTGCGGCAGGCTCAGGATGAACTCAACCAGATTACCGGTGAATTTAGCGCCGATGATTTACTGGGTAGAATATTTTCCAGTTTTTGCATAGGCAAATAATATGCGCGATTTAAGCGAGCCTATTTTAAAAAAGCTGGCGGGCGATGTCACATACCGTCGCGGCCTCGATTATTTCAAGTCGGGTGCGGTGGAAGAAATTCGCATCAAGGGCAACATCATCAGCGCAACCGTAATGGGCAGCATGCCCTATCAGGTTAAGTTGCGGTTGAGCAATCAGGGTGTGGATGGCAGTTGCGATTGTCCGGCGTCAGATGGCATGGATTTTTGCAAACACTGCGTTGCCACCGCATTGGTATATTTACAACAAAAAACCGAGCTGGATAGCTTGTCACAAGGCGATGGCAACGAACGCATCACAGCCTGCCTGATGCAAATGGACAAGCCGCAATTGATCAAAGAAATCATGACAATAATTGAGCATGATCCACACCTGGAAAAACTCTGGCTACAAAAAGCAGATCGTGCAGTGGGAAATGTCGATCCTAAAATCCTGAAAAAACA
>JANOOU010000027.1:0-5787 GCA_031421475.1 Gammaproteobacteria bacterium
GCGTTGCACACCATGACGTCGATGTGTCCGTGGCGGCGCACAATGTCTTGCACCACCTGTTCCATGCCGGGTATATGGCACACACCCCGCTAATGAAGGCCGTGAACGCCTAGGCTGTTCACACGTTGACTGGATGCCTTAACAGCTTGTTGAAAAACGACTGCGCTTGCCCATGCTTTAATAAACAGGGCGGCGTTAAAAACGGCTCAAAAAACTTCATGTGCGCCGTGTACACGCCGTTTTTTCGCCATGTTTGCCGGGGCTGGTTGCACTCGCTACGTTTTTCCATAAGCTGCTAAATCAAACATGCCTGCACCCGGGTCGTTTGGCCCCATAGACTGCTGATGAGATTTTCGGACTGCGCCACATCACCTGTGGTGTAAAAAATATCTCTCGCTGAGAAGCTGTCATCAACTAAACATTTTTCATCGGTTAAGCGACGCACAACCTGTTTCGCGACGGCTGAGCCGGTTTCAATAATTTGAATATTACTACCGGCAATTTTAGTTATTGCTGGTATTAAAAACGGGTAGTGGGTACAACCCAGGGCAATGACATCAACATTTTTTTCTAGCAGGGGTTTAACATATTGTGCTACCAGTGCCTGTGTTTTTTCACTTGATAATTCACCTTTCTCAATTTGCTCAACCAAACCATCACAGGCCTGCACTTCGATTTTAGCGTGATTACCATATCGTTTTACCAGATCATGAAATGTTTCCAGCTGTGCGGTACGCGCAGTAACCATGACACCAATGACACCGGATCGTGTTAATAAACTGGCTGGTTTAATGCCTGGCTCAACACCAATTATCGGCGCAGTAAAACTGGATCGAAGTTGTTGGATTGCTGAAAGTGTTGCGGTATTGCAGGCAACAACTATGGCTTTGGCGTGCTGTTGCAGCATAAAGTCGACCAAAGCATGGGATCGTTGCACTATAAATTGTTGCGACTTATTGCCATAGGGCGCATGACCTGAATCCGCTATATATATAATATCTTCGTGCGGCAAGGCTTCACGTATTTTTTTAGCCACCGACAAACCACCAACACCTGAATCAAATATACCTATAGGTTGCCTGGGACTCATGTTGGCGTAACTACAGCAGGCTTTGAATTATTTTCTCTGCAGCTTCCCTGGAAATTTCGCCGGGTACGACTTGTACAATGTCACCGTTACGGTCGACAAATGCGGTATACGGCAGGGCATTCAGGCGATTACCAAACCGGCTTGCTAATTCCATAATGTCGAGTTCACCTGCAACTATTGGAAACGTAATGCCATGCGTATCAACGAAATCACGCACCGATTGCTCGTCATCAATCGCCAGGCCTATAACCTGCAAACCTTGCTCACCGTATTTTTTCTGTAACTCAATCAACAATGGCATTTCCCTGATGCAGGGCGGACACCATGTCGCCCAAAAGTTAACCAGCAACACTTTGCCATCCCATTCACGCACACTGCGTACACGGCCATCTAGATCTTCCAGTTGAAAGTCGGGGCGCGGGGTGCCAATAACGTTGGTGTATGCCTGCGCGGGTAAAGTCGCCGGCAGGTCTTCGGATTTATTCATCATTCTTTGCAAACCAAAGCCGCCGACACCAACAAGCAATAACACAACCATGGGTAAAATTATTTTTTTCATACTTTACACTGCATTTTCCAATAGACACTCATGACACTACGACTCTCACTTTAATCGGGTAACCTGTGCCGCAAATTCCGCTGCGGGCATATAACCCACTACACGCAAATTACGTTGTTCATCACCTTGTGTGTCGTAGAAAATAATCGCTGGCGGGCCGATGATTCCAAAATGCTGATATAGCTCCTTGTCTTTTTCATCGTTCGGCGTTACATCTGCCTGCAACAACACAATATTTTTTAAATTGTGCTGCACAGCTGCATCACTAAACGTGAATTTTTCCATTTCTTTGCATGCCACACACCAGTCTGCGTAAAAATCCAGCATCACAGCCTTGTTTTCTTTTTTTGCTGCATCCAAAGCCTGCTGTAATTCAACCAGACCTTTTATTTGTTTGAACGGCAGATGCGCACCGGCTTGCACACCCTGATTACTGGTCATGACGACATTGGCACCTTTCAAAGGCTGGAACATATCCTTGTTGCCCATGGCGGCACCGACTAACAACATGGCGCCATAGATAAACAAAATCAAACCCAGGCCTTTCCACAATCGCTTCCAGCCGGAACTCCCCGCCGCCAAGGTCTCAAATGCATTCATATAAATAGCCGACACAATAAATAACGCCGACCAGAGCAGCATGGCGACTTGTTCAGGGATGATACGTTCCAGCAGTATGATGGCTACAGCGATCAACATCACACCAAACACGGCTTTCACGACATCCATCCACATGCCGGCGCGTGGCATGATTTTTCCGGCGGATGTTCCTATGATAATTAACGGTGCGCCCATGCCCATGCTCAAGGAAAACAATGCGAGCCCACCTAACAACTGGTCACCTGTTGAACCAATATAGATCAGAGCTCCAAACAGTGGCGCGGCCACACAAGGCCCGACAATCAAGGCCGACAGCATCCCCATAATTGCCACACCCGCATAGGTACCACCTTGCTGATTATTACTGACTTCAGTCAACTTGCTTTGAATAAAACTGGGCATTTGTAAATCATAAAAACCAAACATCGATAATGACAACAGCACAAACACCGCTGCAAATAGGCTTAATATCCACGGATTCTGAAAAAATATTTGCAAGCTTTCACCAGAATTGGCTGCAACAATACCGGCAATCGTATTTATTGAAGCCATAGCCAACACATATGTGAGTGAAAGCAGGAATGCTTTACGCGTAGTGAGCGCCGTACCCTGGCCAACAATAATACTGGAAAGAATAGGGATCATTGGAAACACGCAAGGTGTAAATGACAATAACAATCCAAAGCCAAAAAAACTGGCCACTATGAGCCAGAAATTTCCACTCTTAAGAGATTCTGCAATACGATCCTGCTCGCTGAGTGCTTGGACATCACCACTCTGGGTGGCGGTACTGATACCCGCCGCTGACAAATCGACTGTAACCGGCTTGCTGATGGGTGGATAACAAATACCGGCGATTTCAGAACAGCCCTGATATTTGATGGTGAAGTTGTAGCTTCCGGTTACATTCTGCAGCAAAGGCAAACGCGCTTCTGCCGAATGGTGATACACCTCAATGTCACCGAAAAACTCGTCGTGTTTTTTCTCGCCCGCAGAGGTGAATAATTCACCGGTTTGCAAGCTGGCATCTTCAGCCAGAATTTTTGTTTTGTCGCGATACAGATAATGGCCATCTGCAATCTTCCATGTCACCACCACAGCACCTTGCTCGGCGCGCGCTTCAAAAGTAAAGGCCTGATCCGGATCCATTATGTCGTCACCACCGCCCATGGCATCTACACCCAGGTCGTTAGCAAACGGATTGACTGCCCAGGCTTGCGTAAAGGCAAGCACGGAGGCTGCCAACAACAGGGTTTTAATGTGCTTTAAAAAATTCATAGTGCGTTCCCAAGGGTACAAAAGAGGATCATGTTAGGATGATAGAGGCTATAACTAGTTCAAATAATGAGACTATTCTACCTAGATGCAGAGTTTCGCGGGTGTTTCTTGTGGTTTCCTTACCATTCGTGCAATACAGCTTACAATCTGCCGCAGATAACAAATGGCCAAAGCATGCATATCAATCCACAAACCAGCCTGTTAGACCAGGCCCGGTTTATAGAATCACCCAATGTTGATGAACGCCCTGTCCCGGCGGTGCCGGAACTCATCGTGGTACACAACATCAGCTTGCCACCCAACGAGTTTGGCGGCCCGTATATTGAACAGCTTTTTACCAATACGCTGGATCCCGCAGGACATCCTTACTTCAATGAAATTAAAAATTTACGGGTGTCCTCACACCTGTTAATTCGCCGCGATGGCAACCTGTTGCAGTTTGTACCCTTTCACCAACGTGCCTGGCATGCTGGCCGGTCAAACTGGCGTGGCCGCGAACGCTGTAATGACTTTTCTATTGGTATCGAACTCGAAGGCACAGACGATGTGTTGTATGAATCCGTGCAATACCGACAATTGGCAGATATTATCAAGGCATTACGTCATTGCTATCCAACAATAGGCGCAACCGCCATTACCGGTCACAGCGATATAGCACCTGGTAGAAAAACCGATCCCGGCGCAGCATTTAGTTGGGATACACTCCATCAATTACTGGCTTAATTCAGGATTAATATGGCACTGGTTTGCATCATTCTCGCCCTGCTCCTCGAACGCTCCCCGATCATGATGGATCGCATACGAAATTTTCGCTGGTTTGATGTCTACAGCCGAAGCATGATGCGTCACCTGCCAGGTGTCGATCAACAAGGTGCTGCTTCCATCATTATTCTGTTACTTCCCATACTGGTTCCGGTGGGGTTATTTCAATATTATTTATCTGGCCTGTTTTACGACCTGTTCAGCTTTTGCTTTGCACTGGCGGTACTGATTTATAGTCTGGGCAGTAATCTCAACCGTGACATCAAACTCTATTTACAGGCGCGCGAGGCGGGCAACCCTGAACTCGCCTTGCAGCACGCGAGTATCATCATTGGAAAACCGGCAGCCGAAGACTCACAACAACAAACTGTAGAAGTGATGCACGGTTTGTTACAGCAAAGCAATATACGTTTATTCGCTGTGTTGTTCTGGTTTGCCATACTCGGCCCGGAAGGCGCCTTACTCTACCGATTAAGCGTCCACACCCTGTATCACTCGCCCCGCCAAACACTCAGCCGCGCAGCGCACCGACTGGAAGCCGTACTATCGTGGATACCGGTTAATCTAATGGCATTCAGCTTTGCACTGGCGGGTGATTATGAAAAGGTCAACCAGGCCTGGCGTACCAAACCCAAGCAAAACGATTTGGCGACTTGCAACTACCAGACACTCATCAAAACCGGCCTCGGTGCTATTGGCGATTGCGAACCCGGTGATGAAATCGACTGCATACACGCTCTGCGCGGATTATTGAAGCGTAGCCTGGTAATCTGGTTGGCATTCATCGCCCTGCTGACCTTAATTGGATGGATGGCTTGAGCCCGAATTTTTTTTACAACTCACCTACAACATGACAAAAATAGACATCATTCGCCACGGCGAACCTGAAGGCGGCCGACGCTATCGCGGCCACGGCGTTGACGATCCACTGAGCGCAACCGGCTGGCAACAAATGTGGCAGGCCGTACCCGCCAACCCGCCCTGGCAACATATTGTTTCGTCACCTCTGGCACGATGCCATCAATTTGCCAACGCGCTGGCAACCCAACTCAATATACCTTGCTGCATTGAAAACAATCTCAAGGAAATTGGTTTTGGCAGCTGGGAAGGACGCACACCGGATGACATTGAAACCCATGACGGCGATGCCCTTAAACGCTTCATCAACGACCCACTCAACAACCGCCCGCCCGGCGCCGAACCGTTGGAACTTTTTGCTGAACGGGTATGGGAAGTGTATCAACGCCGGCTGCAACAACATGCAGGCCAACACATACTGCTGGTGGCGCATGCCGGTGTTATTCGTGCCATCACCAGCCGGGTTTTAGGCATGCCACTGCATGCGGTATACAGCAAACTTAAAATCGAATATGCCGCGATTGCCCATACCCGCCAAAGCAACAAACCCGGTAACAGCGGACCCGTGCTGGTTTTGTAGGAGCGGGCCCATTTTTTTTAAAAAAAATGCAAATAAACACGGTAGAGTCGCATCGGAAAC
>JANOOU010000028.1:0-7523 GCA_031421475.1 Gammaproteobacteria bacterium
GATTGTTTTGTTGTATGGAGAAATTACATGGTTACGAATCTAAAAAATGTATTCAGTTACACATTAATTCAGTCAAGTCTTCAATCGGCTTGTCGCAAAATTGCTCGCCTAAATAAAACTCTTGTGTGGCTGCTTCTGTCACTTTTTTTTGCATCGTATGCATCAGCGGCGGGTTTGAGTTTGTTACAGGCGGAGCAGCTTGCCCTGTTATACGACCCGGTGTTAAAAGCGCAGGCGCAACAGCTTCAGGCTATTGAGCATGAAACCCTTGCGGCAGATGTCTGGGAAGACCCGAATATACGAGTAGGCATTATGGATGTACCTACAAAAAGTTTTGATTTGAATGCCGATCCAGAAACCGAATTATTATTGGGCTATCAGCAAATGTTGCCGCGAGGTAACAGTAACAATGTCATGATTAAAAAGAAGCAGGCGCAACAAAAACAACAAATGGCCAATATAAATTTGCGTCAACGCGAAGTCAAAATGAACGCACGCAAAGCCTGGCTTGATCTTTACGCGCAGCAACAAACAGAAAATATTCTGCTTTCAAGTCGACAGTTATTCAGCCAGCAATTAGATGTGAGCCAGTCACTGTATGCAGCGGGCCGCAGTAATCAGCAGGATGTGTTGCAGGCTGATCTGGAGTTGTCACTGGTCGATGACAAATTACAAAAAACAGTATCCCTGAAACAGGAAAGTGCAGCGCGGTTGGCTCAATTACTGGGTGAAGCGGATGCACGCCAGCCGCTGGATGAGGCAGCGCCTGTATTTGATAGCCTGGCAGATGAAAAAATATTACATGAGCAGTTGCAGAATAATCCTGCGGTGCATATGCAAGCGTCTATCGTAACCATGCAGGCCGAAAGTGTTGCACTGGCACAGCAAAAATACAAACCCCAGTGGGGTTTTGATCTGAGTTACACACGTAGCGACGGTAATACTATCGGCAGCCAGGAAATGGCGGCAATGAGTTTCATGCTGATGTTCGATTTGCCGATTTTCACCGGTAATTTTCAGGATCAGGAACTGGCCGCGAGTAAACAAATGTTACAGGCCGAGCGTTATATGGGCCAGGATGTGCAACTCAAACTCACATCCGAGCTGGAGCAGAATCTGGCGCGCTGGCAGCAGTTAACACAGCGCTTGCAGCTTTATGATCAACGTGTATTAAACCAGGCGCAACAAAATGCACAGGCCGCATTAAAAGGTTATCAATCCGGCGTGGTGGCGTTTGAGGCCTTGACGCGTGCACGCAATGCGGAACTGGAAGCACAGATGCAGCGGCTGGATCTGTATGTTGAAAAGGCCATGGTTTATGCGCAGATTTTGTACTTAACCGCCGAGTGAGCAAAAACAAATATTATATTTCAGGAGGTTGTAATGAATAAGAAAACAATTATTGCAGTCGTGATCGCGCTGGTGGTAGCAGGCGGCGCGATTGTTGCGCTGCAATGGCCGACAGCTGAACCGCTAAAACAAGATGGCAGTGCAGCAACAGAAAATAAAATACTATTTTACAGAAACCCCATGAATCCGGAAGTGACGTCTGATAAGCCGATGCAAGATGAAATGGGCATGGATTATGTGCCGGTGTATGAGACTGCGGTGAGTGGGAGCGAAGTGCTTATTTCACCCGCTGTCGTGAACAACATGGGTGTGCGTACAGCAAAAGCCGAAATCAAGGCGTTATCACAGCGCATTGAAACCGTGGCTTATGTGGATTACAACGGCTCAAATGTCGGCCATGTACATTTGCGTACCGATGGCTGGATTGAGCAATTGGTGGTGCGATCAGAGGGTGAGCGGGTCAAGCGGGGTGATCGTTTATTTAATGTGTATTCACCGCTGCTGGTCAATGCCATGGAAGAATATTTACAAGCCGGGCGGTCTGATAATCAGCGATTGTTAGCCGCATCTAAAGAACGTTTACTGGCATTGGGTATTGCAGAAAAACAAATTACGCAGCTGGATAAAAATCAAAAAGTCCCGCGCAGTGTGCCGATATATGCACCGCAAAATGGTGTGGTGGCGGTTTTAAATGTACGCGAAGGCATGTACGTGAATCCTGATATGGAGGTGATGCGTCTGGCCGATTTATCCAGCGTGTGGTTATTGGCCGATGTGTTTGAGCATCAGGCCGCATGGGTGTGCTGGGCCAAAAAGCTGAAGTGACTTTAAGTTTTTTACCGGGAAAAACCTGGCAGG
Organism: Gammaproteobacteria bacterium; assembly: GCA_031421475.1. Classification (GTDB taxonomy): domain Bacteria; phylum Pseudomonadota; class Gammaproteobacteria; order SZUA-229; family SZUA-229; genus JACPVK01. The sequence goes on from JANOOU010000028.1 coordinate 2,209, forward strand.
GACAAGTTGAATACGTGTACCCCAGCCTCGACGTTAAAACACGTACCTTAAAAGTGCGCTTACGTTTCGATAATAAAGGCGAGTCACTAAAACCCAATATGTTTGCGAACGTGGTTATTTTTGGCGGTGAAAAGCAGAATTTATTGGTCATTCCGCGTGAGGCATTGATACGAACAGGTCAAGTAGATCGTGTCATCGTTAATCTGGGCGAAGGACGATTTGCGCCACGCGATGTTGTGGCCGGTATTGAATCAGGCGATTGGGTAGCCATTGAGCAGGGACTTGATTCAGGTGAATCTGTCGTTGTATCAGGCCAGTTTCTGATCGATTCAGAAGCCAGTTTAAAAGCCAGTTTAATGCGGATGCAGGATGCCGAAAAAAATAACGAAAATGAATCTAAATAAACGCAAATACGAGATCATCATTCCGGCAATCTGCCTGACGATATGACGACGTTATTTATTACAGTCGTTTGTGTAAAATATTTTATTAAAGAGTAATTAACATGATTAATTTTATTATCGATTGGTCGATTCGAAACCGCTTCCTGGTTTTATTAGTGACAGTACTGCTCACAGCCTGGGGTGTTTACGCGGTAAAAAATACGCCACTGGATGCGATTCCGGATTTGTCGGATGTGCAGGTCATTATCAAAACCTCGTATCCAGGCCAGGCGCCACGGGTTGTGGAAGATCAGGTGACCTATCCCTTGACGACGGCGATGTTGTCTGTACCAAAAGCGGTGACGGTGCGTGGATATTCCATGTTCGGTGATTCGTATGTGTATGTTATTTTTGAAGACGGTACGGATCTTTATTGGGCGCGTTCGCGGGTGCTGGAATATTTATCGCAAGTGACCGGGCGTTTACCCGCGGCTGCAAAACCACAGCTGGGTCCTGATGCCACAGGTGTGGGCTGGGTGTATGAATATGCGCTGGTTGATAAAACCGGCCAGCATGATCTGGCGCAATTACGCTCCTTGCAAGACTGGTATTTAAAATTTGAATTGCAAACTGTTGAGGGTGTATCGGAGGTTGCAACCGTTGGCGGCATGGTTAAACAATATCAAATTGTCATCGAACCCAATCGCTTGCGTGCTTTCGGTTTGACACTGGCCGCGGTGCGTGAAGCCGTGCAAGCTGCGAATCAGGAAGTCGGTGGTTCGGTTATTGAAATGGCTGAAGCGGAATACATGGTACGGGTCACCGGCTATTTAAGCAGTGATGAAAATTTGCGCCATATTCCTTTGGGCATGAACGACAACGGTACGCCGATACTTTTAAAAGATGTAGCCGAAGTGCGTATTGGGCCGGAATTACGTCGTGGTATTGCAGAGTTAAACGGTGAAGGCGAAGTCGTTGGCGGTATTGTTGTGATGCGCTGGGGTGAAAATGCCTTAACAACCATTGAAGCCATAAAGTCAAAACTCGAAGAGTTAAAAAAAGGTTTGCCAGCCGGTGTTGAGATCATTGAAACGTATGATCGCTCGGCATTAATTAAACGGGCTGTATCCAATCTCACAACAAAACTGGTCGAAGAGTTGTTGCTGGTTGCATTGGTGTGTGCTGTATTTTTAATGCATTTACGTTCAGCACTGGTGGCATTGATAGTATTGCCGCTGGGCATACTGATGTCATTTATAGTGATGTATCACCAGGGCATTAATGCCAATATCATGTCGCTGGGTGGTATTGCGATTGCAATGGGTGTGATGGTGGATGCGGCGATTGTGATGATCGAGAATGTGCACAAACACATGGAACGTGAGGCCATGACAAACGATAATCGCTGGCAAATAATCCGTAAGGCAGCCAGCGAAGTCGGGCCGCCCATATTTATTTCATTATTAATTATTACTGTAAGTTTTCTGCCGGTGTTTAGTTTGCAGGGGCAGGAAGGGCGTATGTTTGCGCCATTGGCCTACACCAAAACGTATGCCATGGCTGCGGCCTCCATACTGTCCATCACCCTGGTTCCGGTGCTGATCGGATATTTTATTCGCGGCAAAATGAAATCGGAACAATCCAATCCGATTAACCGTTTTTTAATTCGCAGTTATCGTCCATTAGTTGACTGGTGTTTACGCGCACCCTGGCAGGTGTTGGGATTCTGTGGCCTGTTATTAGTATTAAGTATTTTCCCGATCACACAATTGGGCAGCGAATTCATGCCTGAACTGGATGAGGGCGATCTGCTTTACATGCCCACAACTTTCCCCGGTATTTCAATAGGCAAAGCACAGGAATTATTGCAACAAACGGATAAATTAATCCGCACTGTGCCGGAAGTAAAAACGGTTTTTGGAAAAATCGGCCGCGCCGAAACAGCAACCGATCCGGCGCCGCTCACCATGCTAGAAACCACCGTGCAATTAAAACCGCGCGCAGAATGGCGGGAAGGTATGACCATAGAAAAACTGAAACAGGAATTAAATAGCCTGGTGCAGTTTCCAGGCATAACAAATGCCTGGGTGATGCCAATCAAAACACGCATTGATATGTTGGCAACGGGTATTAAAACGCCCGTGGGTATAAAAATATCCGGCCCCGATTTAAATGTGATTGAAGGGATTGGCAAGCAAATTGAAAATATTGTGAAACAAGTGCCGGGTACGGCATCGGCCTATTCTGAACGTGTAGTAGGAGGCCGTTATGTCATTGTTGATATTGATCGACGCACAGCTGCACGTTTTGGTTTGAATGTGGCCGATGTGCAGGATGTTATTTTATCTGCTGTGGGTGGCATGAGTATTACTGAAACGGTGGAAGGCTTGGAGCGATATCCGGTGAATTTGCGTTATCCACAAGATTTACGTGATTCACTGGAAGGGCTGCGACAATTACCTATTGTGACACCCACCGGTGCGCAAATTGCATTGGCAGAAGTCGCCAGTTTGCGTATCGAATCCGGCCCGGCCATGATTCAAAGTGAAAATGCACGCCCTAACGGCTGGATCTATATTGATATAGCTGACCGTGATGTGGGTTCGTATGTAGCCGAAGCGCAACAGCGTGTGGCAGAGCAGGTCAAGTTGCCTGCTGGTTATGTTATTGGCTGGTCCGGGCAATTTGAATATATGTTACGTGCCAAAGAAAAATTAATGTTGGTGGTACCCGTGACGCTGTCGTTAATTGTGTTACTGCTTTTTTTAAATTTCAAAAATTTTACGCAGGTGATGATGATCATGGCAGCACTGCCTTTGGCAATGATAGGCGGATTCTGGTTCTTATATTTTCTGGATTACAATTTTTCAGTTGCAGTGTGGGTAGGTTTTATTGCACTCGCCGGATTGGCCGCTGAAATTGGCGTTGTAAAACTGGTGTATTTGAATCATGCCTACGACGAAGTAGTAGAGCAGGCCGCAGCGGAACGCCGTGCTTTAACCATCGATGACATTCACCGTGCAATTATTAAAGGCGCCTTGCAACGTGTACGGCCTATTGCCATGACAGCGGCAACCATTCTGGCGGGCCTGTTACCGGTGATGCTCGGCACGGGCACCGGATCAGAAGTGATGCGCCGGATTGCTGCGCCGATAGTGGGTGGTGTGAGCTCATCGGTATTGCTGATTATGATTGTGTTACCAGCGATGTTTTTATTGTGGAAGCGAAGGCAGCTGGAGAAATTATGACAGATCTGTTTTTGTAATGTTTGTTTATGTCTGTGAGGATGCCTGTCCGTCATTCTCGTGAGCGCCTGCATGAATGCAGGCGGTGTGATGCAGGATGTCAACGCGAGGGTGGGAATCCGGCGTATGTTTATATTGCCTGTCTATTACCACATCTTGCGGCCGGAGCGGGCATTAATAAACACCTCCACACGCCGCATTTAACAATGCCTGCTTGATAGCCAATGCCCCCTTCATGTAACAAACAACAGCCAGAAGCTCTTCATTAACCCAAACAGTCTGGTAGGGTGGATAAGCGCAGCGCATCCACCAGAGTTATCGGCTACATCCATAATTTTTTGACTTATTCAGGTTAATAACAAACTGAAATTTAAATGCTACTTATAGAGTGTAGATTTACAGAGTCATCATCAAGAATAATTGCCACTGCCAGACGCGCGCCTTAAAAAGCAATGGATACATTCGGAGTTGAAATCATGAAAAAAACTAGGAGCATTAGCGAGCTACAACTAAAGGCTCTTAGGCTTTATGATGAATTTGCGCTATTTTCCGATCAATGCGCTTTTCTCTGTGACGCATTCGCTGCTGTACCTGCGCGCCAGGAAGCCATAACACCCGCCACCCTGGGTGGACTCGACTTCTACTCCCAATGGCTTAAAACCCGGCTGGTCGAGATCAAAATCGAACTAGGGCAAATACATGAGCAGTTGAGAGAATTCGAAGGTGTTTGACAACTTGATTCATTATTTAGATTAGTTTTTTCTTGTCATGAAAGAAATTGTAACGACACACCCAATCTATATGTGTTTGCTCGGTGCGAATACTGTAATGCCGCACTCGAATCTCGGCACGCATGCAGTCCAGTAATTTAGGCGAATTTTGAGCAACGGAATGAAATTCCATTCGAAAAATTATAGGCCTGTAGAAATCCTGCGCTAAGATATTTTTCTAATGAAATCAGGTGTCGGATGATTGTCCTGTTGAATTATGCGGCATTGTGCCCTACAGTCAGTGCTGTCTAAATTACGTTATGTGACTTAATGGAGTGCATCATGCAGTGTGAGACCTCAACACAGAATGTTCCATTCACTTTCGATATCAACTCTGTAGAGAACTTGGTTGCCATTACATCGAACGCTGGGCATGTTCACGCATACAGACTTGAATCTCTGAAAGACCTGTATGACTGGCTTAAAAATAAGCATCCTAATAACTGGGTTCTGCTAGGTTCAATTAATGAACAAAATGATCCGGTTGCTGGTTCAGTCGAGGAATGGTCAAGAAGCCCAAATAACCCCGTTGGCGGTTTCTACGGAGTAACTCCGCATTTCCGTGGTCGGTTTGCCTCTTATATCCCGGCTATCCTCGAAAAGCTCGGGTACGTTGAACTGGAAGGGTTGCCAAGAAACAATAGAGTGAGAGCAAGATAAGTCACGTAACAAGCGCTTAGAGGGCGACCTTCGGGTCGCTGCGCGCCCCTTGGCACCTCAAGTGCAACGTTAGATTTCATCGAGAAAGGTACGAATGAAAGAGTCGGCTCAAAAGCAGGTTATGGAGATGTTCGCTCGAGTTAATCACCTAGATACGAAAAGCATTCCTGTCAAAGTCAAAGGTGTTATAGCTCATTCTGCGGCACCGTTTTATCTGTTCGCGGAATGCCTTGAACCATCAGGATTATCAAACTCCC
>JANOOU010000029.1:0-2337 GCA_031421475.1 Gammaproteobacteria bacterium
CCCTGCGTATTTTCAACCAAACAAACCATATTACCCACGCTGCATACCGTCATGGCTTCGCCCTGCACAATCCACCCCTGTGACGGCGACCAGCCACGCATCTGTGAAAACAATGACAAGAGGTCAGTATTGCTCGATACCATTCGGCGATACCACTGGGCAAACTTTGCCAGGCGTTCCATGAGTTCCTGAGGCAATACACCCTCGGCCTCCATGACCACGCCGTCATCACGAAACCGGCATACCGCAGTTACGCCATCGAGCACGAGTATTTTTTTTAATGACATACGCGCTCCTCAACCTGCCTGCACGGCTTTGAACGACGCTTCATAGTCAATATCGCGATTGCGAACGACAACGCCGCAATTGCCATTAACGACCACCGACCACTCCAGACCCACCACTGAAAATCCCTTGAGCGGTTGAAAACCGGTCTGACCGGTCACTGCTTCCCAACCGCGGGCTTCCATGCTGGCTATAGCCTGATTGGCGACGCACGAACGGGCCAACAAATCGAGCACCTGAGGCGTCAGTTCAGTTCCCTCGCGCAGCACGTGCGATTGAAGCTCGCCTTTGTCGGAATAGGTAAATGCAGCCAGTGCACCCGGTAAATCCATCATCTTGTCCAAATTCATGCTCTCTCCCCTTCTTCTGTATTCGGTTTCAGTACAAGGCTTCTTTGGTATCACCGCCCAGCTTGGCGTACAGGTTAACAAGCAAGTCATCCTGCACATCGCCCACCTTGGCCCGCATGATGGTCATGACATCGTTCAGCAGTTCATCACGATTCTCGATAAAAGAAAAATAGTTGCCGACTGCGCACACCGTGATCTGATCGCCCCGTACGATCCAGCCCTGCACCGGGCGGCAGCCGCAGTTCTCGGCGAAGGAGTCGAAAATCTCGGATTGCATGTTGACCGAGAGCGTATTGCCCCGGCACAAAATGGATGCCATGCGCGCAAATTCGTCTGTCAGCGCGCCCTCATACGAGAAACGGTCGCCACGGTAGGCATATTCACCCGCGGCGATAACGCCGGGTATGGACATGAGTTGCTTTATGATGTGCATCGAGCCCCCTCCTTGATTTTTGATTATGTCAGCGCGTGATGTGGCATATTGCCGCGCCAAGCTGCAATATAGAGCCACCATGCAATACAACGCAATAGCCCTTACTCCTTCCTCCCTCCTGTCACGCTTCGCGGCAATGGTCTACGAATTGCTTTTGGTCACCGCCGTAGTGTTCGTCGCGTCCTTTCTTATCATGCCCGTAATCGGGGACATGCACGCTCCATGGCAGCGGCATCTTTTTCAAATTTATATTTTAGGAGTCCTGTTCGCCTACTTCAGCGCGTTCTGGCTGCGTAGCGGGCAAACCCTGGCAATGAAAACCTGGCGCATCCGCCTGGTTCAACAAAATGGCGACCCCTTGAATTTCAAACAGACCATGCTGCGTTTCGTCTTGGCTTTAATGGGTTTGATGCTGGCTGGGATCGGTTTCTGTTGGGCATTTTTCGACCGTGACAAACAGTTTCTTCATGACCGGCTTGCGGGCACCCGTCTGATACGTGTGCCGCGCAAGCATGAAAAATGAACTGGCTCGATTACGTACAAAACCGTTTATTGGAAATGCAACCCGCCAGTATCTTTGCATTTGAAGAAAGTGCGTTACAACTGGTTGCCCGCATACTTCCTGAAACACCCGCCAGTTCGCAGTCAAAGGCGCCAGCCTCACTCTGCACACTCGCGATAGGTGTCCACGCACTGAAGGGTCTGAGCGTCAATCAGGCTCAGCAATTGATCAGCCATACACGTATTTATTTTGCCCCACGATTGCTGCTAGTGGAAAGTGCGGGTTGTGTACTCAATGCGGAAGCATTTCGTGCACTCGGCTTTTCGCTATGCTTTTACGACGAGGCCGAAAACCTGAGTGTCTATGACTATGACCTCGCCACATACAAACCGGTTCCGGATTGGCTGAACGCCCGATACTGGGCACACCCCGAATGCTGGAAACCTTAAGAAAAATTCCCTCAACACACGAAGGAAAGTGAAAAATACTGTCTCGTATTCAAGCTTGCGTAATGCCATCCTGTATGCGCGCATAAGTCAGCCGCAATGCGGAATAGGCCGACAATAAATGGGCGTATTCGATCACACACGGCAAAGCCGCTACATACCCGTGTTCCTTGATGATGTAATCCACCGCACCCAGGCTCATGGCTTTTGCGGTCACCGATTCATCACCCCGCCCGGTGATGAGAATGCAGGGAAATTTGTACTGAGTTTTCAGGTTTTCCAGTAACTCCAGGCCTGTCATGCCAGGCAGGCGCAAATCCA
>JANOOU010000030.1:0-3726 GCA_031421475.1 Gammaproteobacteria bacterium
CACGACCTTTGACAATGAAATAATTGATCAGCGGATTTTTCATTAACTTGATCGGGCCGCTTACCGGATAACGCATCAGAATCGCGGCGCCTGCTGCATCCAATCCCACGCAATGCCCGGCCATGATGATGACGGATTTACCACGCGCCAGCGTTTGTTCAATATATTCCTGGCCCTGCAACACAATACGTTTCTGCAAATATTTTCTTGACCCCCACCACACCAAGCCGAGATGCAGCACACTGCGCATTTGCGCACGAAAATGTTGGCGCAGAATCTGTTTGCGTTCGGCTGCGCTCAATTCAGGAAAACACAACTGCAAATTAATGCGCGCAATGCGGCGGCGCTTGGCGTTGACATTGCGGGCCAGATCGCCAAGTTTGTTAGCCAGTGCATCACTCCATGAAATGGGCAGCAGATAAATCAAAAATAAAAATCCAATCAACAACCAGGTGCCCCAGTAAATCGGGCTGAAAAAAACCGGCCTGAATGGATTGGCGAGTATCAGCGAACTTTGCGGCGGTTTTTTTTCAGTCATGGCGGTATTCGTAATTAAAAGAAAATTATTTACGCCAGAACGCCGGCACAAACAATACCAGCAAGGTAAATACTTCAAGCCGCCCCAGCAACATGGCGAAAATCAGCACCCATTTGGAAAAATCATTGATGCCGCCAAAAATGCTGCCCACATCGCCCAGCCCGACACCCATGTTGTTGATGCTAGCGACAACGGCGGAGAACGACGTGACTTGATCCAGGCCGCTGGCCATGAGCAGTAATGTCAGTACTGCAATCGCCGTGATATAGGCCGAAGCAAATCCCCAAACCGCATTCATCACGTTTTCGGAAACCGGCGACTTGTTGATTTTTACCACCACCTGCGCGCTGGGGTGGATCAATCGTGTCATTTCCCGTCCTAGCTGCTTAATCAACAGCATGGCGCGAATCACTTTTAAGCCACCGCCGGTTGAACCGGCACAGCTACCAATGCAGCTGGAAATCATCAGCAATACAGGGACAAATCCAGGCCAGGCGGCAAAGCCATCCATTGTCCATAAACCGGTGGTGGTCATAATGGAGACGGTGTGGAAGATGCCGCTGCGGATAGCTGTGAGCAGCGATGCGTAACCGGTGACATACAAATACATTATGACGATGATAGAAAATGCCAGCATTAACGCCGCATAAGTGCGAAATTCTACATCGCGAAGCAAGGGCTTGAGACTGAGCTGCCGGAAGGCGAGAAAGTGCAGTGAAAAATTGATGCCGGCGAGAAACATGAATACCACGGCCACGGCTTCAATCACCGGGCTGTTGTAATAACCGATACTGGCGTCGTGGGTAGAAAACCCCCCCAGTGCCAGCACCGAAAAAGCATGGTTAACCGCATCAAACCAGCTCATGCCCGCCAGCCAGAAACCGACGGTGCAGGCAATATTCAGACCGACATAGACATACCACAGCGCTTTGGCAGTTTCGGTGATACGAGGCGTGAGTTTGCTGTCTTTCACCGGCCCCGGCGCTTCGGCTTTGTAGAGCTGCATGCCGCCAATGCCGAGCATGGGCAATATTGCCACCGCCAGAACGATAATGCCCATGCCACCGAGAAAGTGCTGCTCACTGCGGTGAAACAGAATCGCGTGCGGCAGGCTGTCCAGCCCGGTTAATACGGTGGAACCAGTCGTGGTTAGGCCAGACATGGATTCAAAAATGGCATCTACCAGCGACAGGTTCATCGGTGTATAGAGATACAGCGGCATGGCACCAATCAAACAGCCGAGCGTCCAGAACAGGGTTACCACCACAAAACCATCACGCAAACGCAATTCGGTTTTGATGTGCCGCACCGGCAGCCAGATCACGATGCCAACCAGCAAGGTGCCCAGATAACTGGTCAGAAACACCGAGCTCGCGCCTTCCGCATACCACAAGTCGACCAGAAACGGCGGTACCAGAGAAATACTAAACAGCATCAACAAAAGGCCGGTTACACGCTGTATGACCGTTAAGTGCATGATTAAAACCTGATCATTATAGGCGCGGGGTGTGCCGCGACAGATAGAAAAAAGAAGCCTCTCTTCGGCAACCGCTCGGTCTTCGTTCCTGACGCGACTCTACCGATTCCATCCATGGAATCGTCCTGAAAAATCTCTGTGACTCTGTGTTAAATATTTTTTTGCATATTGATTTAGATAAACGTAACGCCTACCTGAAATAAACGTTCAACATCGGCAATGTAGCGTTTGTCGACGAGGAACAGGATGACATGGTCTTCTGCCTGAATGATCGTGTCGTGATGCGCAATAATGACGTGTTTCCCGCGCACTATAGCGCCGATGGAAGCACCTTCCGGCAACACAATGTCTTCAACATTACGGCCCACTACTTTGGAGGTTCGTGTATCGCCGTGTGCTATCGCTTCAATAGCTTCTGCCGCACCCCGTCGCAATGAATGCACTGCAACAATATCACCGCGGCGTACATGGGCCAGCAACGCACCGATAGTGACTTGCTGCGGCGATATCGCCACATCAATAAATTCCTGGCTTTCCACCAGATCCACATAGGCGGGTCGGTTGATAATCGACATCACTTTGTTGGCGCCCAGCCGTTTTGCCAGCATGGCGGAGAGAATATTGTCTTCGTCGTCATTGGTGACAGTCACAAATACATCCATGGTGTCGATATTTTCTTCCAGCAACAATTCTTCGTTGGATGAATCACCGTGTAACACCACCACATCGTGTAACACTTCCGCCAAATGGCGCGCGCGCGCCGCATTGCTTTCAATAATTTTCACCTGGTGTCTACCTTGCAGGCGCTCTACCAGGCGACGTCCGATATTGCCGCCACCGGCAATCATGACACGTTTGTTCTTTTTTTCGACACTGCGTAATTCGCGTATGACACTGTGAATATGTTCGCGTGCTGCAATAAAAAATATTTCGTCATCGGCTTCAACCACCGTAATACCCATCGGGATAATGGCGCGACCGCGGCGATAAATCGCTGCAACACGGGTGTCGACATTCGGCATGTGCTCGCGAATCTGGCGTAACTCATGGCCCACCAGCGGCCCACCGTAATAGGCTTTTAAACCCACCAATACCACTTTGCCGCCGGCAAATTCCAGCACTTGTAATGCACCGGGGTAATCAATGATGTTGGCAATGTAGTTACATACAATTTCTTCCGGGCTGATCAACACGTCGATGGGTAATGCGTTACCGATGAACAGTTCCGGGTGCGACAGATATTGAGCAGCGCGAATGCGCGCAATTTTGGTGGGTGTATGGTGCAAGGTCCAGGCAACCTGACAGGCCACCATATTGGTTTCGTCGCTGTTGGTTACCGCAATCAGCATGTCGGCATCTTCAATACCGGCTTTCAGCAGAACGTCGGGATGTGCCGCGTTGCCGGTGACCGTTTGTATATCCATCCGGTCGCGCAACAGGCTCAAGGTTTCGCTGTTAGCATCGACCAACGTAATATCGTTGGCCTCAGACGCCAGATTGGCTGCCACCGAGGAACCGACCTGGCCGGCACCTAAAATGAGTATTTTCATAGATTACATGTACCACGGAGGCTCGGCGCGCAGTGTACGCTTTTCAGTTTGGCGTGCAACACGCTGCTAGCCCGCCTTACGTAGCAATGCATAATAAAAACCATCCATGTTTTGTTCGCCGGGAAATATTTGTCTGCCGTGGGCCCGTTTTTCGCCCCAGT